>DASZMF010000908.1:0-4279 GCA_035552035.1 Candidatus Angelobacter sp. | reverse complement strand
CTTGAATCACGCTATTCAACAACTGCCGGGAAATATCTTCTTCGGCTGCGGTCACCGCGGTCACGGGATGCAGCGGCTGCTCAGGCCTCGCGCCACAGAGAAGCTTGTTCAGCAGCAACTCATGCTCTGGCGCTTCCAGCTCGCCCGTCACCAGGTATTGCACCAGGTGGATTGCACGGCTTTGTTCTTCCTCGCCACGGAAAGAGTTCTTTTCCAGTAGCCCCAGCATCTGGAAGTAACGGCCAAGGAAAGGCCATAACAGAATTGCACCTGCATTACCTACGTAGAAAGGCTCGCCGGCAGGTAACGGCGCGGGAGTCTTTTGCGCTCGGGGAATGCGGCGCGATTCAGGAACAGCCAGGGCTGACTTCCCGAGCGGCATGATCGCAGCCACAGCTGTTTCGCGCTCCACGCGATCCAGCCCCCGACACAATTTCTCGCGTACACCGCTGGTGTGGCCCGCAAATTCCTTGCGCAGATGCTCAACAACTTCGATCGGGCGCAGCGAGTGGTCTTCCTGCAAGCGACGTATTGCGCGACGAAGAAAAGCCGCGATCTCCCAGCGACTCTTCTCTGTTCTGGCGGCCTCACGGAGCAATTCTTCTACGCAAGCCATCTGCAGGCTCTCGTTCACAGCGCCGCCCGAACACGAAACTGCTGCCGCAGACAGCGCCTCAAGGCAGAGCACGGCCTGCTCATGACCGGATGGCAGCAACTGCGGCCACAGATGCCTAAGCGCTTGCGGCGAAAACAGCCATGCAATGCGTTTTCGTTCCAGGCTGCGGCCGGCGGCCTTTCGCATCTGCTTGCGGAACTTCTCCGGATGAGCAATGAATGCCTGGGCGAGATCGTCCATAAATTGCGCCAGGCTCTTTTCCGGTATGGTCTGCGGCAGAACACCATAGCGCAGAAGATGCTCGAGCTGGCCGGTTAAAACTGTTTCGTCCGGAAATTCCAGTCCTTCCGCCAACTCGGTCTTCTCAATATTTTCGGATCGTGAGGCGGGAAGAAGAGTGCCTTCTTTCTCCCGGGCGGTTGGTCCCGTTGCTTCCCGGAGATCCGGCGCATCGGAACCGCGCCTTTGCGCCTTTGCATCTGGTTCCCGACTGTTGCCGCTCTCGTTCTTTCCTATACTTTCGTTCTCTTTTATATTTGCGGCGGATGTCTGCATCCGGAAGAGCATCTCAGCCAACGCTGCATAGCCCCTGTCAGCAGCAGTATGACGACCGGCAATGTGTGACAGCTTTTCCAGGTAATGTGAAATTTCAAGGTCCAATTTTTGTGCAACGCGAGCGCACAGGGTGCGCAAAGCGTCATTTGGAAGGCTTTTGGACGGCTCTCCATCCAGCACGAATAAAAGTGTCTCTCGCCAGTGAATGCCGGGAACCCGCGAGCCCTGAACCTTGGAAAGACTACGGTCTTCGGCCAGCTCCGCGCCTGCTGCTATATAAAGGATAAGAATCCCGCCATATCCGGGTACAGATTTCAGGATGATGGCAGCGATATCCGGGCGTGGCAGATATCGCATCATACGGTCGATTGCTTGCGGAGCGCGAACTGACGCGCGAAGCATCTGGAGCACCGGTCCTGGTTGATTTTTGAGTAAAGACTGGAACCGGCCGCCTGACAGTGAAAGAAGAGGATGGCCCCACCAGGGCATGTCGCCGGTTTGCAGAAAATGTCCCAGCACCTGGAGCTCAGCTTGCTTCTGATCCTGTGTCCCATCTTTGCTTTGCTCCGTTGCAGCGAGTTCCGCAATCGTGTTTTGCGGCAGCGCGCGAATCTCTGATTGAGTCTCTTCGAGAACCAGTCTCATTCTTTCTTCTTCCGGGCCCGCCACCGTGGGAAGCAAGGTGTTCATGCCTAAAGCCCAGGCAAGATGCCGCAGCCACTTCATGCTTTCTACGCCAGTCCGTTTCTCCAAGCTTGCGGAGAGGGATTTGAGTATTTCCCTTTCCATGCTCTCTGCCGGGGTCTTGCTATTGTTTGTTGCGGCATACTGCAGCAGCTCTTCACGACCGGCCACTGCCAGAAGATCGCTGTCTGCGTGAAAATGTGGCGCCAGAGCACGCAGCGCATAATCCAGTTTGTCGGCAAAATCTGAATCGGAAAGCAATAACCGGCACACGCAGCGAAATAGAGAATTGGAGAAGACTCTGGCCATGCGTCTGCGTTCCGGCGCACGGCTGGCAGCCGCCCGCAGAACGCTTGAATATTCGTGCGGATTCCGGATCAAACCTTCCGAGAACTCTTTCATGAGTTGCGCCAGGCCGGATGGTGTCGCCAGACTTCCTGAGCGAAGAAGCCTTTCCATTTGCTGTAACGCATTACTACGTGTCGCTGGCTGATCAACCTGTTGAGCTGAAGCTTCTGCCATCACCGAGTCATGCAGCTCAGTCTGCATGATTCGGAGTTCGCGGGGCAGACGGGCAAGCACATCCATGAGTTGCGCAACGCTGGAGGGTGTCGCCAGACTTCCTGAGCGAAGAAGCCTTTCCATCTGCTGTAACGCATTACTTTGAGTCGCTGGCCGATCAGCCCGTTGAGCAGTGGCTCCCGCAATTATCGAGTCATGCAGCTCAGTCCGCATGAAGCGGAGTTCGCGTGGCACACGGGCAAGCGCATCCATGAGTTGCGCCAGGCTGGATGGTGCCAGCAGACTCCCTGAGCGAAGAAGCCTTTCCATCTGCTGTAACGTATTACTATTGGCCGCCGGCTGATCAGCCCGTTGAGCGGTGCCTTCCGCAATTGCCGAGTCATGCAGCTCAGTCCGCATGAAGCGGAGCTCGCGTGGCAGACGAGCAAGCGCATCCGCAAACGCACCTTTTCCGCCTGTTGCGTGCAGTAGTTGCTCCACCAAAACGAATTGGGGCTCGCCGGTGTATTCTGCCAGTCTTTCCAGCATTCCGGAGATCAGTAACTCTTGATTGAAATTCGCTGCGTGGCAAGCTGCGTGTTGCAAGAAAAACGTGCGTATTGCAATGAGCAGCGCCGCCGGCTGCAAGGAGAGCCGCGAAGCCAGCACCGGGAGCAGGCTTTCTATTTCTTCGGCAAACCTGATGCCCGGAAGCAACAAAGCTGCCAAACGTCCGAACGCCTGCGGCGAAAACAAAACCGCTGTCCGTCTTGCTATTTCCCGATCGCCGGCAAACCATGGCACAGCCGCATGCGCGACCGACTTCATCTGGTCTTCTGTCAATCGACCGGCTAGTTGCTGCAGCGCATGGAAGCTCAACGCTGATGCATTTTCAGGGAGAGAACCATGTTTCAGGTAATGCAGCACAAGATCGGGACCCTCGGCTACGGCGCCGGCCAGCGCCTCATCGATTACGTCTGTCTTCAATTCGAGATGATCGAGTTTGGCCTGCAACTTAAGGCAGAGGTCCAGCTGCGCTTCTTTCCCCTGGCTTTGCTGCCGTAGCAACAACAACAGCCGCTCATAGGGGACCTGGCAATTCAGCGAAAGCGCCTGCAATATGGTTTGTGCCAATTCCTCCATGCAAGAGGGCTCGTGGCTATCAGATGAAGCGTGCCGCAGAAGACAAATCAGGGTGTAACGGCTGACCTGCTCCTCCCAGTGCTGTGAAATCGTGGCGCCGATGTGCTGCTTCAGATCACTCAAGGCGCGAAGAAAACCGCAGGCAATCTGGGAGTCTGGTCCGGCGAGAAGGCTTGCGATTCTTACCAGAAACACGGGCGACAAATGGTTAACAACACGCTGTACAGCGCTGTCCTGAGCGCCGCAACGCCGCAATGCTCCCAGCCAATCAGAGTCGCTCTGGCTCTCAAGCCATTCTGCCAGGGTGGTATTCCGCGGAAGAGAGACGCTTGCGGGCCAGATTCCATACAGCAACCAGTGTTCGATCTGAAGCACCGGCGCGGATGCATCGGCAGTGCCTGCGCTCACGGTCGCAGCTTTGTCTTGTGGATTTACTGCGGCAGCGCGGACTGCCGGCGGCAGATCGCGGAGCAGCGGTCCAATTCGCCCAGCCATTTCCTCGGGAGTCGCTGCGAAGGCCCATGCTGGGAGCTTCCGCCAGCGGAGCCAATAGGCCAGCACGTCGAGATCGCAATACAGGTGTTGAAATGCCGGCCGCACCACAAAGCGGGAAGCCGCAAGCAAGGGCCCGCGAACGCCGAGCAAATCTTCTTCCAGCAGCGTGACGATGGCCGAATGAACCAGCAATTGGGCGCCGGTATCCCTTGATTTGGGGCCGCGGCGAAGCGCCACATCGGCCAGCAAGATCTCATATGCAGTCTTTTGCCGCGCGGCCAGTCC
>DASZMF010000907.1:0-1511 GCA_035552035.1 Candidatus Angelobacter sp. | reverse complement strand
ACCTGTTACATCGGCGGCAAGCATACGTTTCAATCACAGTTCGTGGGCGTAAACACCAAAGCCGGAACCGTGGTTCTGGCCAGCGACAACATGTATCTCTACGAAAATCTTGAGAAGCATGTGCCCATTGCCCAAACCTTTGACGCAGCTTCGAATCTCCGCGCGCAAGACCGCATGAAACAACTCGCCGCTTCACCTCGACTCATCGTTCCAGGACACGATCCGCTGGTGTTTGAAAAATTCCCTAAAATCAATGACCGTGTAGTAAAGATTGAATAACAAAAGCAAACCCAGGAACAAAATCTTTGAAACGCAGAGGAACAGAGTAAGCAGAGGATTTTTTAATACTCATCTACACGCCTTTGCAGTTTTTTGATTTTCTCCGCGCCTCTGCGTCTCCGCCGTGACATTTTTGGTTTTTGCCATTTGCAGATCATCCGATCATCGGATCACGGCGATCACCAGATCACCAGATTCTCCGCTACCTCTGTTCCTCTGTGTTTCAAAAGGTTTTCTCCGCGCCTCCGTGTCTCCGTGGTGAAAATTTTCATTGTCCACCAAACTTTATCCCCGGCCCCATCACACCAACAAACAAAGCTAAAACCACGAGCGCCACCACGATCCAGCCCATGCTTCGTGTGATTGGCCCAGCGCTCGGGACTGCTGGATCAGGTGAGCGCACAGCCACAAACTTGTCGAGCAGTGTGAGTCCAAATGCGCCGGCAGCGGCAGGCGCGGCCGCCGTAAGAACGTTGATCCATCCGCGCGGGTTCAATGCCCCGGCAACACACGCAGCGGCCAGCGCTGCCAGAAATGGAACCAGGGTTATGCGATGCAGCCGCGTAAGCGCCTGCGGCGATCCGCAAAAGGGACGCATCATGTTGGCCAGCAGCAACATTGAAAAAAAATAAGACGCAACGCTGAACACAACCAGCAGCACTCGCCACATCCATGCCGGTGACAGACCAGAGATCACGGCAGCCCAGTCACCAAACATGGCCAACCCGGAATAGAACGGATAGCCCGCCGCAAACAGCAGATTAAACGCCACGCCCAGCACCAGGAAATATCGCAGATGCGGTGAAAGAGTTTTTGCCATACGCAGCGCCAGCACAAACAAGCCGCCAAAAATTGCGTTGGCAATGCCGCCGCCCGCGGGAATCCATCGGCTCAAACTTCCGCTCGAAGAAAAATAACTGGTGGTCAGCAACACCGGCTGTCCGCCCACTGCCAGAGTGGCCAGGCCATGTCCAAGTGCTTCATGCGCGACATCGGCAATCACAAAAGCAATAATGCCCATGGCCGCAAGCGTTAGGAAATCGTCTTGTGCGTCAGTTTGCATGTCTTAAATTCGCTGTCTCCTTTGCAAATTTTTTATGGAGCGTCTTTTTACCTTTTCATCAGCGTTTATCTGCGCAAATCTGCGGCGAAATTTTTTGGGATACGCTCAAACTATTTCTGCCGCGCACTCAATTTCTCCAGCGCACGCTTTAACTGTTCCAGCTTCTGTC
>DASZMF010000906.1:0-1594 GCA_035552035.1 Candidatus Angelobacter sp. | reverse complement strand
CTTGGACAGGCCGAGTTTGCGCAATAGTTCTTTGGGTGGCGTGGCTGCCTTTCTAGGCGAAGTATCTGGTTGCAGACGAAATCTGGCGCTCAGACCGGGTGCGGTCTTGCCGCCTTTTTGCATTTTTTTATTGACCAGAAGAAAGTGTTCGCCTTTGCCGGTGGGAAAGAGGGCGCTGCTGAATTCAAATCCGTTGATATCACCCTTGACGCGAAGCTGGCCGCGCTTGCCCCAGAGTTTGGCCACGTCAAATGGGATGTGGATAATCACCCAGCCGAGATTGCCTTCCATGCGCTCCAGCATGGCTTGAAATTTTTTTACAGCAGGCTTCGTAGCGGGCATGAGCGATAGTCTAACAAGGCTATCGCTCTGGAGCCACATGCGGTGCGGGCGGCAAAATCTGGAGTCGAGCTTAAGCGTCTTTTTTTTTGTTTCCGAGTATGCTCGTGTTTTTCTCGCGCCGGGGAGACTGAGCGATTTTTACTTTATCGGTTTTGGCTTCTTTGGTCAGCACGCGGCTTTTGAATTCATGCACCACGCCGGGATTGAGCTTTCCGCCAACCGTGTTGGGAACCTGAGGAATGTTGCGGCCGCCGGTGGCATTGCGCTGGTCAGTGTTGATGGGCATCTTGAGAACCTTGCTCTCGCCATGCGGGTTCGGACTGCTTTCAGACATGTGCTTGCCGGAATTGTCTCCGGACCGATCTGGTGCTGAGTTTTCGTTTGCTTCTTTCTTGGTTGCCATACGCCCCTCTTCTCAGCATTGAGATGGCAAAAGGCGCTTCCGGGTGGCGTGCAAATCCAGAGTTGCTACCACCCGAAAGAGAAAATACTACATTAGCTTTGTCTCACCAGACGCGGCAGGAGTTCGCGTGCACCATGGGTTTGCCCTTGGCGCAGTTAAAAGCTCTGGCGAATTCAGGCATATTGCCCAGCGTATTGTTCACGCGATATTTAGGCAGCGAATGCGGGTTGGTAAGGACAATGGTGCGCATGACCTCAGGACGCAACTCCTCACACCAGTTATTGGAGAAGGAGAGGAAGAAACGCTGGAGCTCGGTCAGGCCGTCATCGCCCTTGGTTTCCAGGGTTTTTCCCTGTTGCTGCAGGGCATTCTCCAGGCCAATCAGGGCCAGGTAGATGCCGCCGTTGTCAGCGGTGTCTTCGCCCTGGGTCATCAGGCCGTTTTGCTTTACGCCGGCTTCGGGAATCTCCTGCGTGTATTCGTCTGAGATGCACTTGCCGCGCTCGTCATAGTTTTTGGCGTCCGCGGCGGTCCACCAGTCATGCAGGTTGCCCTGCGCGTCAAACTTGCGGCCCTGATCGTCAAAGCCATGGGTGATTTCGTGGCCAATCACGGATCCTTCGGCGCCAAAATTCGTGGCGTCATCAGAGTCGGCGGAGAAGAAGGGCGGCTGCAAAATTCCGGCAGGGAAATTGATGGTGTTGAATTGCGGATCGTAATAAGCGTTGATGGTGGGCGGCGTCATGGTCCAGTCATAACGATCAATGGGCTTGCCGATTTTCTGTACCCAGCGATTGAACTCAAAGGCCGTGGCGTGGTGGACATTTTCAAGATAAGCGTCGGGCTTGA
>DASZMF010000905.1:0-1722 GCA_035552035.1 Candidatus Angelobacter sp. | reverse complement strand
ATTACCGTGCCGTCGGCGTCTCTGCCGGCTTCAGAGATAAATTTCTCCGTTCCCACAAATGAGACGGTCAGAAAAATCGGATGCCATCCGCTGGCGTGCGCTTTCTTTACTATTTCAGCCACAGGCGCATATGGGCCCACCAGCAAAACTGCTCCGGGATTTGCAGCACGCGCGGCGGCAATACCTTTGTCAACGTCCAGCGTGTTGCGCGGGAATGTGCCAGTGCCCACGGGAGCAGCGCCGTGTTTTTTGAGCGCCAATTCCAGCCCGCTGAGCACAGACTGCCCGAATGCGTCGTCCTGGTAAATCACGCCGATCTTGTGGATGCCCAGCGCGTTCCACAGATTTTCCACCTGCTCGTGGGTTTCGTCATTGTAAGAAGCGCGAACATTGAGCACGTAATGCTTCAGCGGTGAGTAGAGCATTTCTGCGCCGGTGAACAGGCCGACGACCGGCACTTTCTCGGCCTCCGCCAGCGGCACATACTTGGCAGCCGTGGGCGTGCCGACGAAAAATCCAGCGGCAAAAATGCCTTCTTTTTGCAGGCGTTTAAAACAGGTTTCTGCTTTGGCCGGTTCATAGCCATCGTCAAAGGCCAGCAGCTGGATTTTGCGCCCATGCACTCCGCCTTCAGCATTGATGTGGTTGAGGTAGGTGGTCGCGCCCACAATGGTTTGCAAACCCAGGTATCGGGCCGGGCCATCCAGCGCGGAGCAGGAGCCGATGAGAATCTGTGTGTCAGTGACGCCCGGCGTCTTTGAGGTCTGGGCGATTCCCAGGGCTGCGACTAGCATCGCTGCAAGCAAACAGAGTTTCTTGCCAACGTGCAATTTCATAGTTGTTCTCCGTCGAACATGTCTTCCGGAATTTTATTTCCACTATCTACTATTGGCGATAGAATCTAGCACAAAAGCGCTGGCCCACGTCATGAAAGTATCCATGTTGCAAACAACGCATGTCACTTCAACCCATGTTGCCAACCCGGTCTTGCTGGAAGCATGTTGCGGCAAATAGCTGGCAAGAACAAATGTTGAAAGGACGATAGTGGTACGCACCTTTGGTAACTACGAATTTTGCCAATTTACATCGCGCGCAAGTAATGCCAAAATGGCGCGGCACTATTAAGGGATTCCATTACTTCATCTATGGCCGAATCCGTAATTCCCTCTACAGCAGAAGTACCTTTGCCCAATAGTTCAGCATCAGCCGCAGGCAATTCGTCCCAGCAACCGGTGAATCAAGGCTGGCGGCTCGGCTTCTGGGCGCTGATTGTCACCCAGTTTCAGGGCGCTTTCAGCCTCAACGTGCTGCGCTATCTGCTCTCGTTCATGGTGATGGGCACCGCTTTGTCCTCGGGTACAAGTGACGCGCTGGTGTCACTGATCACGGTGCTGTTTTTTGTTCCGCTGGTTTTGTTCAGCATGGCGGGCGGTTTTCTGGCCGACCGTTTCAGCAAACGCCAGGTCACCATCGCCACCAAGCTGATTGAAATTGCCGCCATGTGCGTGACGGTTTTTGCCTTGTCGGCGCGGCAGCAGGAAAATCTTGGCCAGGTGGTTGGCCTGTGGCGGCACCCGCAGTTGCTGCTCGCGCATTTTCCGCTGGCGCTGGTTGTGCTTTTCTTTGTGGCCACGCAGGCGGCTTTGTTTGGCCCTTCAAAATACGGATTGCTGCCCGAACTTCTGCCAGAGAAATTACTCTCATGGGGCAACGGCATTATTG
>DASZMF010000904.1:0-3522 GCA_035552035.1 Candidatus Angelobacter sp. | reverse complement strand
CATTCGCCCCCGAACCGCCAGTCAACCCCGCGCCCGGATGCGTTCCTGATCCGCATAAATAAAGGTTCTGAATCGGTGTGCCGTAGCGCGCCCAGTCGAGCAGCGGACGCATCGTAAAGAACTGGTCCAGCGCAAGCTCGCCATGGAAGATGTGTCCACCGGTGAGGCCATAAGTTTCTTCAAGGTCTTTAGGGGTGACAATCTGCCCATCTTCCACCAACGCCGGCAAATTCGGCGCGTACTCAGCCAGTGTCTTTACGACCGTCTCACCCAGGTTGGCACGCTGGCTCTCCCAGTCAGTGTTTTTTAATTTGAACGGAGCGTACTGCATGTAAATGGACATCACATGCTTGCCCGCCGGGGCCAGTGATGGATCGGTCAGCGAAGGAATCGTTACTTCCAGGTATGGATGCTCGGAGAAGGTGCCGTACTTTGAAGCGTCAAACGCGCGCTCAAGATAGTCGATCTCCGGGCCAATGTGTATGCGCCCACGCAGAGCAGCGTCGTCGCTGATTGCTGTAAATTTTGGCAGCGCGGAAAGCGCCAAGTTCACTTTAGCGACAGTCCCCGGCATGCGTATGTTTTGCAGCTTCATTACAAAATCCGGTGAGAGATGCGTAGGATCAACCAGTTTGAGCAGCGTCCGCCGCGGATCGGCGTTAGAGATCACGGTTTTCGCGCTGATCTCTTCACCGCTGGCCAGAACTACGCCACTAGCTACGCCATCTTTCACTCGGACTTCTTTTACTTCAGCTCCAACGCGAATCTCCGCGCCAGCTTCTTTTGCTGCCGCAGTCATGGCTTGCGTGATTGCGCCGATGCCGCCGATGGCAAAAGAAGCCAAGCCTGCAGGATGCGAATCGCCCGCCGCGCGAATGAGTAACACCAGACTGCTGCCCGCCGACCACGGTCCCAACGCAGTTCCAAAGATGCCGCGTGCAGCCACCACGGCGCGGAGCAACTCGGTCTCAAAAAATTCCGCTACCAGATCGGCCACGGCCATCGGACCCCAGCGCAGCAGGCGATACATATCTTTCTTGCCCAGCTTGCGCAAGGCGCGACCGGTTTGCAGCATGGCCCAAAGATCTGCACGGCTCGGATCGTCGATGTTAGGCGGAGCAAGCTTCAGTGCGTCGCCAATCACGCGGCCAATTTTTTCCAGCGCCTGCTGGAAAGCTGCATAGCCCATCGCATCTTTCGTGGAGAACTTTCCAATCTCCTGCACCGCGCGCAGCGTGTCGTTATAGAGCATGAGCGCGCGACCATCGGGTGAGAGCGCAGTTACGCCAATTTCCGGCTTAACCAATTTCAGTCCGTGGCGCGCCAGTTGCATGTCGCGTTCGACTTCCGGCAGCAATGGGCCGGCTGCGTGCGCCAGAGTGGAGCAACGGAAGCCGGGAGAAAATTCTTCTGTAATAGCTGCGCCGCCGGTTTGCTTGCGGCGCTCCAGCACCAGCGGCTTGAAGCCAGCTTTAGCCAGATAAAATGCGGTTACCGACCCGTTATGGCCGCCGCCGATAATGACAACGTCGCGCGTCTCGGCCATCAGTTAGCTCGCCCCATCTTTCAAAATCTCTAGAGCGGCAAGCCTGCCGGGAGCACCCATGATTCCGCCCCCAGGATGCGTGGCGGATCCGCACATATAAAGATTTTTGATAGGTGTGCGGAACTGCGCATAACCGGGTACAGGGCGCAGGAAGAAAAGCTGTTCCAGTGATAGTTCACCCTGGAAGATGTTGCCTTCACTCAACCCGAAATCGCGTTCCAGATCCAGCGGTGTAAGCACCTGTTTGTTGAGAATAATATTTTTGAAGTTAGGCGCATACTCGGCAATGGTGTCTACAACGGCATTGCCAAAGGCCTCGCGCTGATCGTCCCAGTTCAGTCCGGCGCGCAGCTTGTATGGCGCATACTGCACAAAGCACGACATTACGTGCTTGCCCGGAGGCGCTACAGACGGGTCAGTGAGCGAGGGTATCACCATATCAATGTAAGGATGTTTGGAGAAGTTTCCATACTTCGCGTCATCGTAAGCGCGTTCCATGTATTCAACGCTGGGAGAAATAGAAATTGCACCGCGCAGATGAGCGCCCGGACCGGGCAGGCATTTGAAGTCTGGCAGTGCGTCTAGCGCGATATTGACTTTGCCAGATGAGCCACGGAACTTATAGCGGCGCACGTCTTCCAGAAACTCCGTGGGCAGCGCACTCTCTTCAATGAACTTGATGAACGTAAGCCGCGGATCAACGCTCGAAGAAATAACGTCGCCATAAATTTCGTCTCCGTTTTGCAATACCACGCCTTGCGCGCGATTGCCCTTGACGATAATCTTCGCGATCGGCGCCTCGGTGCGAATTTCCACACCAGCTTCACGGGCTGCGTCCGCAATGGCATTGGAGATTGCGCCAGTGCCTCCGCGGGCGAATCCCCACGAGCGGAAAGCGCCATCAATTTCTCCCATGTAGTGATGCAGCAAAACGTAGGCAGTTCCGGGCGAGCGCACGCCCAGAAACGTGCCGATAATCCCAGAAGCCGACATGGTGGCTTTGAGCACATCGGTTTCAAACCACTGGTCTAGAAAATCAATGGCGCTCATGGTCATCAACTGGACCTGGTTGTATTTGTCCTCGCTGGCCAGCCCCTGAAAGCGCTTGCCCAGAAAGAGCATCTTCATGAGCTCGCGCGGATTGAGCGTGGTGGGATCAGGCGGCACCATGCTCAGGATCGGCTTTACAAAGCGGCACATGGCCTGCATGGCCTTGCCGAATTCCTCGTAGGCTTCAGCGTCCACGCGGGAGTGCCGCGCGATCTCACGATGCGTTTTGCCATGGTCATTCACGCGCCACAGGTAATCGCCATTCGGCATGGGCGTAAATGTGCCGTCCAGCGGCAGAATTTCCAGGCCATGGCGGGGCAGGTCAAGATCGCGAATAATCTCCGGCCTTAAGAGTGAGACAACATACGAGCAGACAGAAAACTTGAAGCCAGGAAAGATTTCTTCCGTGACGGCTGCTCCGCCCAGAACGTGCCGACGCTCCAGCACCAATACTTTCTTGCCAGCGCGAGCCAGGTAAGCGGCGTTGGTCAGCCCGTTGTGTCCGCCGCCAATCACAATTACATCGTATTTTTTTGAGCCGTTGGAAGCAGGAGCCATAAGTAGGGAGATGCGTTTAGCTAAGTCTGGAAAGAACCCATGAGCGCTTTGCTATTTTAGCGGAGGGCGGGGCATTTGTCTTCGCACACCATTACTATAACTCCAGCACCAGCCGTAGTCCTGCATCAACCTCTGCCAGAAGTCGGCCAGGGATCTTGCCCGCTTCTTCCAGTAAAAATGAGCGATCTAGAGTGAGAAGCTGGGAAACATTTATCACGGAATCTTTCGGTAGTCCGCTGAGTTTTGCAGGAAGTAGAACGTTACCCGGCGCATCAGCCAAACGCAGATTGCTGGAGACAACCGCCACAAGCACGGTCTGTATGCGGCTCTGATTAAAGGAATTGGCCTGAATGACAAGTACCGGTCTT
>DASZMF010000903.1:0-5571 GCA_035552035.1 Candidatus Angelobacter sp. | reverse complement strand
TTGACCTTCGGCGCAGCGCGCAGCCAGCTCTGAGTCCATCTCAACCCCGGCACAGAGAAGAAGGAGGTCGCGCTCAAAGGGACTCAAGCCGAATAACTCCACCAGCCTCACAATGGCCGGCGCAAGCTCTGGTGTTTCCATTTCAACGGGGAACAGTTGGACAGCAGACGCAGGCACGTCAGAGCTTTGCAGCCCTAACTGAATTTTCAGGCGAGCAAATTCAGCCACCAAGTGGGCTTGGTTGGTTTCGGCCCAGGAAGTTGTGGCGTTTGCTGTGATCATCAGGTCACCTGAATTGTTGGCCCGTTAAACTTGGGCGGCGTGGTTGTCATGTCGATGATCGGGCTATCAATTCCGTCAACGCGCAGCCGGAGTTGAACAGGGCCGGCGGTGGATTGCAGGGATTGAAACGTGAATGAGGGCGTATTCGTTGGCGCAGAGAAATCATCAGCAGGCGCGGCCTGGCTGCCGATGATCAGTGATACCTGCTGGCCGGGCTGAAGGTTCGGCGTGCATTGAATGGAAAGTACAACGTTCGTGCCGGACGCCACGGTCCCCGCTGACACGGTTATCTTTGGCGCGATGGCCAGAGGGACGCTGTTGGTGGGCAACGTTTCTCCGCTCACCGTTATTTGTGCTGAAATTAAGTACACGCCTGCGGGGACACTGGGAACTATGAACTGGAACGATATATTGCCGGCGTTGAGAAAAGTTGTGACCGGCTGCGAGACTTCCAGCTGTTGGTTGACGAGAAAAATGGTGGAAACGCCGGAGAGATTTGATCCCAGAACTGTAACGGTATCTCCGATGACGGCTGCCGGCTGCTGGTTCGATGGGTCGGCTTCAATTAATTGAGACATCCCGGGCAGCACGGCAATGTTGCGTTGCAGCACCGGCAAGGCGGCGACCAGCGGATTCTTTGGCTGGATCAAGACGACCGAGGCCTGAAAAGGAAACGTTGGACGGTAGTCAGCCTTGAGCGCTGTCCATAGCCACGCCACTTCTTCGCGTCCAAGAGTTGCGGGCGTGAGTTTGATCGTCTCCAACTGAGTTGAGAGGCCGGCGTTGGGCAGTCCGCTTACGGGATAACTGGCGGGAAGGCCGGCCAGCGCGGCACTGATCTGGCTGCGCACCAGGACGGGATTCTCATGCAGAAAAAGTACGGCGTAGCCGAGCAGCGCTTCGGCCTGACTGTCTTTTGCGCCATACACGGTCAGCAGATAGTGGAGATCAATCGCCAGCGGCTGGTTGGTCAATCGCGAAGTGCCGTCAGGCGCGAGACGAGGAAGATCCATGTTGCGCCAGGCTGCATTCATGGTGACCTGATGCAAAAACAGATTGACCTGCAAAGACGCACTGGAGGACGTGCCGGTGGTGGATTGAACAATGTCGGGCGCAATGGCTGAAACCGAAACACCACCCAGCGCCGTGGATGGGTGATTGTAAACGTCATTCAGCAGGGACTGAATTACAGCTGTAACTCCGGCGACGGCGAGCGCGCTGCTCATACGCTCCTCAGATCACGACGGCGCAAATAGTCGTCGAGACTTGAGGACTTGCGCGCAGCTTTGGTCGCAGGTGCTGCGGGTGTTTGCGGCACTGCTGATATTTCGATCCGTCCAATATGAATCTGAATCTCGTCTGGCTCGCGTTCGGCGGCGCGAGAAGCTGCGGCCTTTTGCTTCTGATGGTTCGTCGGAGAAGAGAAGTTGGGTGGAACGTCGGCCAGGGATTTCTGAGCAGCGAAGGCAGGGCTGTTTGCGATCAAGGGGGTGTAAATGGCTTCCCGCGGATTTACGTCTTCAGGCGAGGCGATTGCTTCTTCGTCGGAGCGCTCACGCATTTCCGCGGGGAGTTGTTGCCGTGTGGGCAGCAGAGGTTGAGGTGTATTCGGCTCATGCGCCGTTGCGCGTGTTTCTTTACGCGCGAATGGGGTGACGACTTCATTTTGCGGAAGCAATGTTTCCGGCGCGCTTGGCGATTCAGATGATGGGCCAGATTTCGGCGTCGCGGTTTCGCTCATTGAGGGAGCCATGGCGGCGGAGAAAAAGTCTTCTGTTTCCTGCGAGCCTTTGTTGGCAGAGAATACCGATCCCACCAGCGGGCGAACTTTTTCCACGGGCTGTATCACTGAACCGGCGAGTCTCTGCAAGTAGCTCATGCCTGGGCCATCTCCACGTAACGCGCGCGGCGAGCCGGACTGAGAGAGAGAACTTCGGATTCTGTCCAGCCATAAGCGGAGGCAATGGCATGGACCTCCCAGAGCAAGCGCCGGGCACAGCCTTCAATCTCTCCCCACAAGAAGCTGGTTACTTCGACGGTCTCAGTGGTTTCATTGCCACAGGTTGGACAAGGCAATGACAGGCGGATTTCTGCCAGCGGATCTGCCATGGCCATTTTTTCGCCAACCTGTTCCATCTCTGTCTCACTCCACTCTGCGGGGCCGCTGGCATTGGTGATACAGCGCTGCATCAGGCAGAGCGCGCCTTTCTGCGCATTGTTTTGCTGGGCTACGTCCGCCAGATCGCGGCTGGTGGGAAGACGGAAGCTTTGGCCGTTGACGACGACAGTCTGCCCGGAATTTGCGGCGCTCATGTTTTGCTGCAAGAGCGCGTTGGCGTCGATCGAGAATTCCATCTTTTCTCCACAGCTTTCGCAGACGGCCCACGCCTGCAGATTGGGGCCAAAGAGAGAGCGATGGAGTTCAATCAGAGCCTGGTTCCGCCGCCCTACCACCCAATCGGGTAAGGCGGCGGAAGCCTCAGGAAGAGCCATGCTCAAAGCCAGCAGCGCCCGGTCAATGGCGTGCATGCCGTAACCACGCTCCCAGAGATTGAGCAGATCGGAACCGGAAAGAGCGCGCATGTTATGCGTTTACCGAATTCAGCGTGGGTTCTTTTGGCTCAGTCACGCTGGTATCACGCTCAAAGCCTTCGTTTTCCAGCTTGATGTGCTCGATGGCAATGACGTTGGCGTTCGCATCCAAGTCTGGCATGGCCTGGTATTCCGAAACCCAGCAGCGGAAAATTTTGTAGGCAATCACCAACTGGCCGGCTTCGTTATAGAACTCCAGGTAAATATCCTTGCGGAAGTTGGCGAGCGAAACTTCTGAGCCGAGTCCGGAGCCGAAGTTCCAGACCAGGCCTGCCCAGTCATGAAACGCCATGTCCTGCGTGAGACCGCGGTCCAGGGTGATGGCTTCAAATTTGTTGCGGCCGGGCGACTTATGCGACGTGGACGGATCGCCGCCGGAGCGGTGCTCAACCACTTCAGTGGTGCGCTTGAGCCCGGTCAGCTTGCTGCCGCCGTACACATATTTGCCATCCCACTTCAGGCGGAACTTGTAATTCTTGTACGGATCAAGACGCCTGGGATTTGCTGGAAATGGATTACCCATACAATTTTCTCCTTAGGATTGAAGCTGTCCGGCCATTTGCTGGATCTGGATGACTACGAATTCAGCGGGATACAAAGGAGCGAATCCCACGAGGATGTTTACGATTCCCTGGTCAATGCTGGCCTGCGGATTGTTTTCTCCGTCGCACTTGACGAAGTAGGCCTGCTGCGGCGTGGTGCCCTGGAAAGCGCCCTGCAGAAAAAGCCCCTGCATGAATGCGCCAACGTTGAGCCTGACCTGTCCCCAGAGTTTTTCATCGTTGGGTTCAAAGACCACCCACTGCGTACCGTCATACAAGCTGGATTCCATAAACAGCGCCAGCCTGCGGATGGGAACGTATTTCCATTCGGAGCCCACCTGATCATTGCCACGCAATGTTCTTGCTCCCCAGATGACGTCACCATAAACGGGGAAATGCCGCAAGCAGTTGATGCCCTGCACGTTGAGCGTTCCATTTTGCAGGTCAGTCAGGACCGTGGTGAGGCCAGATTCTCCGGTGAGACTTGCATCAATTCCGGCGGGCGCTTTCCATACGCCGCGCGTTGCATCCGTTGCGGCATACAGACCGGCAACAAATCCACAGGGCGGAAAAGGTCTTACGCGGCCCTGCTGCAGCGGGTCTGGCGCGTTGATCCAGGGAAAGTAATAAGCAGAGTTGACAGCGTTGACGCCGGTGATGTTGCCGGGGCCACTCGTCATCAAAGAGGCCAGGTTTACGGTCTGCGGCGAATCAACGATGTAGAAAGCGCGTTCGTCGTGACAGTAACCCTGCAGCGAGGTAATGGTGGTTGCGTCAGTCTCGCCGGGCACGCAGAGAAGATTGAATATGGGCACATTATCCAGCAGGCGCACGCCGCCTGTGCCGGAATTGTCAGCATTGAGCGCGGTATGAAAAGCGGCAGTGCCAGGATCGAGTACAGCGCCATCTGCTCCGCCAGCGAGACCATAAGGCGCCGGCAGGCCGCCGGGAGTGGACATGGGATTAGGCGCGGGTTGCGTGCCGGGCGTGACGCTGACGGCGCTTAACTGAATGAGCTGCGAACCTGTGCTGGGATCATTGATGACGCTGGCCACGCTGCGGGCCTGCGGATCATTGGCCAGCATGGAGAGGTTGGTGAAATTTTCCACCACCGTTTCCTGCGAGGAGGTTGGCGTGTAAACCACCAGCAGGGAAAATCGCGTAGCGTCTGATGGGTTGACCAGAATACGCACGCCGTAACTGCTGGACCATAAGCCATCGTCAATGGCCGTGGCGGTGAATGCATTGCCTCCGCCCGATGCGGGAATGTTGATGGTTCCCGGAGCGGCACCCGCGCCCACCAGCCGGACAATGTATGCCTGCTGGCCGCCATTGCCGAAGAACTGATTGACCGCGTAGCCCAGGTTACTGCGGCTATCGAGTCCGCCGAATTGATTGGCGAAGTCTGACCAGCTCTGCACCAGAGTGGCCTGGGCTGTGGGACCTTCCGGCGCCCAACCCACAAAGGCGGCAATGGACGTGGCGACACCCGTGATGGTGTGGACACCACTTGGAAGTTCCTCAATGTAAACGCCGGGATAAGAAAATGTAGGCGGCATTCTTCAATCCTCCTCAAGCTATGGCTTTCGCCCGGTTCCTATAAATCGCGAGAAAATGGCCCTGAATGCTTCAGTCAGCTATGCAACTTTTCGTCCAGCCACTACCTGGACATCAATTGGGTTTGCGAGCGTGTTACTGAAAGTGAGCTTTTGCGGCGGCGCGGCGCTATTGAGAAAGCCCACGGCCCCGCTGCCCACGAATGTGTGCGGACCATCCAGAACATGGGCAATGCCCAGACCGTCAACGGTGTAACTGATTCCCGGATCGTATTGACTGCAGCTGACGACGAGAAAAACCACATCGCCCGCGCCGGTGGCCGGTTGAATGGGAACAGCAATGTTGCTGGTGGAGGCGGCGAGTGTGAGGGCGGTAACGTCATACCCATCTGCCTGTATGACTGGCTGGGCAAGGGTAAAAGCCGGGCCTCCCGCAATCATGGTTTGAAATTGCCAGTTAATGTTGACCATGGACTCTCTCCGATCTCCATTCGTCTTTTTATCTTCTAATCTTTTCTGTAGTGCGGCGTGCTGCGAAAACGTATCCGATTTTTTTCTTTTAAAATTCAGTGATTACGAATTTCTTGATTGCGTCCGGC
>DASZMF010000902.1:0-2992 GCA_035552035.1 Candidatus Angelobacter sp. | reverse complement strand
CGCCGGAAAAAATTATGCGTGCCGCGCGAACGGCTGCGCTGATTGCGCGCGGGCCGGCGAAGAGTCCGGTGCAGGGGTTCAAGGAAAATTTAAACCACCATCTGTATCCAGTGGCTTCGCCTTCAGCGGATGCTGACATTGCCGCCAAGCTTGAGCTGGTAATGCGGGCTGACCGCGCTGCGCGTGCATATGATCCGCGCATTGTGCAGGTACGCGCCGGTTACTTTGACGAGATGCGGCAGATCCTGGTGATTGGTTCCGATGGAACTTTTGCCACGGACGTGCAGCCGATGGCGCGTTTCAGCGTGAGCTGCATTGCCAAGACCCCGGAGACTTCTTCCAAGGGCTCAGCGGGCGGCGGCGGACGCGTGGGGATTGACTATTTTCAGACGGAAAAGACGCCAGAGCATTTTGCGAACGATGCGGCGCGGCAGGCGATTATCCAACTGGATGCGCGTGAAGCTCCGGCGGGCGAGATGGAAGTAGTGCTTGGCCCGGGATGGCCCGGAATCTTGCTGCATGAAGCGATTGGCCACGGACTGGAAGCGGATTTCAATCGCAAAGGCACCTCGGCTTTTAGCGGGATGATTGGCCGGCGCGTTGCCTCAGACAAATGCACAGTCGTGGATAACGGCACGCTGCCATCGCGGCGTGGATCGATCAACGTGGATGATGAAGGATCGCCGACGCAGAATACTGTCCTGATTGAAAATGGAATTCTGAAGGGCTATCTCAGCGACAAGCTTTCAGCCAAGCTGATGGGCGTCCCGGATACGGGTAATGGCCGGCGCGAAAGCTATGAACACATTCCCATGCCGCGCATGACGAATACATACATGCTGGCGGGCGATGATTCGCCGGAAGATATTATCCGTTCAGTGAAGCGCGGCGTGTATGCGGTGAATTTTGGCGGCGGGCAGGTGGACATTACCAACGGTAAGTTTGTGTTCTCCGCGTCTGAGGCCTACATGATTGAAGACGGCCATGTAACTGCACCGCTTAAGAACTGCACGCTGATTGGCAACGGTCCGGATGCGCTGACCAAAGTTTCAATGGTGGGCAATGATCTGCAACTGGATGAAGGCGTGGGCACATGCGGCAAAGACGGACAGTCTGTGCCGGTGGGCGTTGGCATTCCGACACTGAAGCTGGACAGCATGACCGTGGGCGGCACGGCCCGGTAAGGAATCGAAGCAAACCCTGATGGCGACTCATACGCAAACAGTAAGCGGCGTGGATTCAGATCTGCGCAATCTGGCGACAGATGTAGTTTCCCGCGCGAAGAAGGCCGGCGCTACAGCGGCTGAAGCCGTGGTGCGCGAAGGCTCAGAGTTTTCCACGGTGGTACGCATGGGTGAAGTGGAGACGCTGAAAGAGTCAGGCTCACGCGCGCTTGGTCTGCGGGTTTTTATTGGCCAGCGCACCGCCAGCACCTATACCAGCGATTTTTCTGAAGATGGCATTCAGCGGCTGGTGAAAGGCGCAATCGACCTGGCGCACATCACTTCAGAAGACGCCTTCGCGGGCATTCCGGAGCCGGATGAACTTGGCTCTCTCCCGGGCGATCTGCAGCTTTACCATGACGATGTTTACTCGCTGGCTCCTGAAGAGCGCATTGATTATGCGCGGCGGGCGGAGAGGGCGGCGCTGGATGCCGATCCGCGGATGAAGAATTCTGACGGCGGCTCTTTTGACGCGGCTACCGGCCACAAGGTTCTGGCCAACTCACACGGCTTTGTCGGGGAATTCCGGCGCTCTTACTGTTCGGTTTCTGCAGCACCCATTGCACAGGATGAAAAAGGCGGCATGCAGCGCGACTACTGGTATTCCATGGCGCGGACGCTGGCAAAACTGGAGTCGGCTGAGTCGGTGGGAAAAGAAGCGGCGCGCCGCACGCTGCGCAGGCTGGGATCCAGGAAGATTGCGTCTACGCAGGTTCCTATTGTTTTAGATCAGGTCGTCGCGGGTTCGATCCTGGGCAATATTTTTGAAGCAATCAATGGTGACACCATCTATCGGCAATCTTCGTTTCTGGCCAACAAGCTGGGAGAAAAAGTTGCCGCTGACAACATAACTGTGGTGGATGATGGCACCATCCCTGGTGGCTTTGGCACCGAACCGTTCGATGGTGAAGGTATTCCCACGCGACGCACCGTGGTGATTGAGAACGGCGTGTTGAAGTCTTATCTGCTCAACACATACACGGCGAAAAAGCTGGGGATGAAAACAACGGGCAACGCTTCACGCGGTCTGGCTGGAACTCCCGGCATTGGCGCGGGCAATTTCTTCCTGCAAAAAGGCGAGCGCACGCCGCAGCAGATTATCAGCGGCATTAAGCAAGGGCTATATGTTTTCCAGTTCCTGGGCTTTGGCGTGAACATGGTTACCGGCGATTACTCACGCGGCGCCAGCGGGCTGTGGATTGAAAACGGCGAATTGACTTATCCGGTGGAAGAAGTGACCGTGGCCGGCAATCTTAAAGACATGCTCAACAACATTTCTGAGATTGGCAACGATCTGACATTTCGCGGCTCTACCGCCGCGCCTACACTGCGCATTGACGGCATGATGATTGCCGGAGAATAATCCTTTAACCACAAAGGACACGAAGGAACACAAAGGAAAGCAAAAACCCTGGGAACGGTGAATAAATTTATTCAATCTACCGCGGATTCTTGCGGGTGATCGCGGATCAGAAAAATCTTTTACTTTTACCACTGTTTTTCGCTGATGCCACTGATCGTAAAAAGCAAAAATATTTACCGCAGAGGGCGCAAAGGTCGCAGAGGAAAAACCAAAGGCTTGTAGTCTGGGGTTCCTTCGTGATCCTTCGTGTCCTCTGTGGTAAAAGCTTTTGGTTTACTGTTCCGTTTGGATCGCGGCGGCATAGCTATTAGAATCTTGGGCATGGGCGATTCTGAGCAAGAGCCGGTATATTCTCCATTCAAAGATCAGACTGAGAGCCGAAGCTGGGTTCCCATGGCCGTGGGCG
>DASZMF010000901.1:0-5837 GCA_035552035.1 Candidatus Angelobacter sp. | reverse complement strand
CCAGAAAGTCCATGCGCTGCAAAGCCTGGTCGCGACGGGCCGGTGGCAGGCTGTTGAACTTTCTCAGCCGCTCACGCAATGCAGCCTGGCGAGCTGGTGGCTGCTTTTTGAAATTGGGGTCATTTTCCAGGAGCTTTAATTGCTGATCTGGCGGCAGGTCTTTATGAGCTTGCAGCCAATCCCCCATTCTTCCGCCGCCGGGATGGTTGGCGCCATTGGGATTCTTCTGTACAGCCTGCAAGATCACAGAGGCAGTTCTGGCATTGCCCCTGCTGGGATTGGAGTTTACGCGCACGGGGACATTCAGGGAGATCATCCCAGTAAGCAGGAAAACGAAAACTACCTGTGCGCCGATTACCATTTGCTCCCCCGAGCAATCAAAAAAGTTTACGGCTCTGCTACATCGTCAGACGGAGCGCCGCTCAGTTCATTGACCAAGTCTGTATCCAGAATCAGGTCATGGTTCTTATCTAAAGATTCAATATCAGCCAGCGCGGTACCTGGAGTGGGTTCAGGCGGCTGAGGAGGCCAAACCAGCTTAGACACTACAACTCCCCCAGCCAACACCGTGGCGAGCGAGACCGCCAGGATAGGCCTGCGCAGCCAGCCAAACATGCTGGCAGGAGCTTTCTGCTGCTCTTCCTTTACGTGCGCCCGCAGGCGGGTAAGAAAGTAGGGAGAAGGCTCCGGCGCTTCCCATTCATCCAGCAGGGCCATGGTCTGGCGCATGGATGCAAGTTCCGCGGTACAAGCGTTACATTGGCTGACGTGAGCCGTCAGCTGAGGGTCGGCCGGACCGTCAGTGGCTAACTCAATCAAATTTTCCCGGAAATCATTACATTTCATACAAATTCCTTGAGCCGTTCGCGCAGCACTTCATAGGCGCGGAACAACAGAGACTTGGTGGCGGACTCACTTAACTTCAGGGAGTCGGCTATCTCGCGATAATCCATTCCCTGATACTTATGCATTAATACGGCGGCGCGTTGTTTTTCCGGCAGCGCCATTACATGTTTCTTGATGGCCTGTAGCCGTTCCCGGCGAAGAATGTTCTGTTCCACATTCAGCGTGGGGTCGGCAACGTCCAGGGTGGTGCCGGATTCCTCATCCGGCTCGTCCAGGCTTACCACTTTTCCGCTGCGTTCGACTTTATGGTCGCGCGCATGGTTGACTGCAAGATTCGTCGCAATGCGATAGAGCCACGTCGTAAACTTGGCTTCCGCGGCATAGGTCTTGCGGGAGCGATAGACGCGGAGAAAAACTTCCTGCGCCAACTCTTCCGCCAGGGCCTGATTGCGGCACATGCGGTACATAAAAGCGATCATGGGCCGGTGATATTTGGTTACGAGATACTCGTAGGCCGCATTATCATCGGTCCCGGCGCGGAGCATTACCTCCGCATCGCTTAACGAATCATAAGGAACGTGGCTTGCTGCCATCTCCGCAATACCCTGCATCCTGCCGGTCGCCGTGGGCATGAACAACCCCGATTTTAAGGCCACGCTGCTCATACCCCTTTTAAACCCCTGGACGCCCTAAAAGTTGCAGGCTTTCCAGAGGGCCGGGAGGGCCCCATAAACAAGAGTCTAGTCCATACGCAGCTTCCGCGCATCTGTAAGTTTATACAAAGTTTACACGTACGGCGTAGCCCCCGGGGCTGGCAGTACAAAAGCCTTCTGTTAGAATAGTTTTTACCCGATACGGCAACACACGATAAAACAGGAAAATCGGGCGCTTAACTCAGCGGTAGAGTGCCACCTTCACACGGTGGAAGTCATAGGTTCGAATCCTATAGCGCCCACCACTCTTTAGTTTCCCAGGGGTCTTTAAGTTTCCCGGATCTTTTAATTTTCAGGTCTCTTTTTTCCAGGTCTCTTTGAAGTTTCAAGATCGTTCGGGTTTCCCAGACTTAATTTATGTGGAAATTCTGGGTATGGATTTACAAAGTTTTTGCTTGCTTCGGCTTCCGTTCGTGGTAACATCACGAATGTCTTCAGTTGCCGCCCGTTCCGGTGCGGCGTTTCGCGCAAAGACTAGGGCGCCGATATAAAACGAAGATTTTCCGAGAACTTAGCCGAAGCCATCCAATCAGATCCTGAGGTTTGTATTCATACAGGTTCACCACGTGTGAAGGCTCGGCAGGATAAGACCAAAAATCACAGGTATACGAATGAATGAAGGATTGAACCAGCCGCAACCGCAGAACCCGCGCAATCGCAAGTCGCGGCGACGCAAACGCAGTTTTGGCAGCCAGAACCCGGGCCAAAACGGACCAAGCAATAGCAGCAACGGCAGCAATGGCAGCAGCAACGGGCGCGCCCACCAGGGTGGCCAAAACCGCCAGAACCGCAGCAATCGCGGTGGTGGAGGCGGCGGGGGCCAGCGACGGGGCGGCGGCGGATCAGCTTTTGTAGGTCCCATGGACCATAGCTATCGCAATCAGGGGAACGGTCCGGCCATGCAGGGTGCGCGATTCCACAATGGCGCGCAAGCCACACCCAATATGGAACCCCTTACCCACCGCGTCGACGCTCCCACGCGCATCTTTGCCTTCGTTGACGATCTTTTCTTTGTGGCAAAAATTCAGGAAGTCTCCCGCAAGCTGAACGTGAAGGTCGAGTTTGTAAAGACCGATAAAGAAATTGCGGAAAAGACCGAGAACGTGGAAGAGAAACCTTCCCTGATTATCGTGGACCTGAACAGCAACGGCATTAAGCCGCTGCCGGTCATCACCAAGATGCGCGCAAAGTACAAGAAAGCCACGTCGATTGTGGGCTTTGTCTCCCACGTGCAGGGCGATCTTAAAGTAAAAGCGCAGGAAGCTGGTTGCGATGTAGTGATGCCGCGCTCAGCGTTCTCACAAAATCTGGTGAGCATTCTGCGCCGCCACGGCGCTGACGACGATACGGACGATAACTTTAACCGGGCGTAGCGACAACAGAGTTAAGCTTTTCCATTCGACGCAAAGGGGTGGAGCGTGACTAAGAACCCGCAAGGAATCTCCGAGAAGGGCGAGGCCCTGTATCGTGAGAAATTCCAAACTGAGTATGAGCAGAAGCATCTTGGAAAGTATCTTGCGATTGATGTGGGATCGGGCGAGGGTTTTTTAGGAGACAGCCCGGAAAAGGCCATCGAAGCCCTGCTGCAGAAAAATTCTACTGCCTTCTATCATGTTGTAAGAATCGGCGCTTCGGGCGTTTATCGCGTCGGATACACACAGGAAGCGTCACGTGACGGGATCTTTCGATAGCGCTGGCTGTCCAACCATTGACATAGAAATCTCTGGTCCTCTGGGTCACAGGCATGCTTTTACCGCCATGATGGACACTGGGTTCAGCGGATTCCTGTTGCTCCCGATCTATCTGCCTTCCCTGTAGGTTTATTGCTGCAGGGGACCATGCCCATCACTCTGGCAGATGGAAGCACGCAAACAAAACTCACATGCCTGGGACAAATTCACTTCGACGGAAAAGAGGACGTTGGAGTTATTATCATTGAAAATCAAAATACGCAGGTACTTGTTGGAATGGAGTTCTTGCGGATATTCAATCTGAGGCTAATCGTTGAACCCAACGGCGGAGTAGTCGAAATTGTTGCCGGCACTCCGCCAACACCGGTAGTTACCCCTCCAACTAATCCGTAAGCTTTGGGGAAATACAGAAAAGATCTATTTGCGGATATTTTTTAATCCTTGCAACTGGCCTGTGTTGCCGCACGTCCAATGATGCAGAGGCACCCATGGCCCTGACTCGTGCATACGAGGAAAACGAAGTTACTCCAGATATCCGGCGGATGTATGGCAACATCCGCACAGGGTTCGATCTGCCGTTTGTTCCCACGGTTCTCAAGCTCTCTGCTGGAATACCTGAATACTTAAAAGTAGTCTGGAAAGACCTGGAGAGCGTGGTGTGTTCGCGAGAGTTTGACGCGGCCGCGCGGGCCTTCCAGGAGATTGCGCATTCGTCCGCGATCAGCGGTGGCTGGACTTTCTCTGATCAGCCTGGCATTCTTGCGGCAGATAAGTTTTCCAATGCCGATATACGGGTGATTGGCGGGATCATCGGCTTGTTTGCCCGCGCCACGGCGCAGGCGGGACTGTTTACACGACTCATGCAGCGCGGCTACTCCGGTGGACAGCGAGGCCGGGTCACACAATCCAAACAGGTTTCAGCGCTTTCGCAGATGGTGCGGATACATATACCGAATGAGCGCGAAGCGGCGTTGCGCGTGTGGCTGATTTATTCGGACATCAAGAAGACGACGAACGCCAAAAACGTGTCCAGCTTGTTCCGCGTACTATCGCCGTATCCGGGATACCTGGCTTCTGCGTGGCTGGATAGCAAGCGTTTGCTGGTGGATCCTTCATTCATCGGCGCACATGAAGAGTTGAACCGCCGTGCCCGTGCCTTGCTCACTGGCTTGCCGGTAAGGGATCATCGCGCGTTGTTGAAAGATCTGGATCCGGCGCAGTGGCGGGAAATCGAAGAGACCGTGGATGGCTTTGCGCGACTATTGCCGCAGTTCACACTGCTCACGGGGGTATGGCAACGGTCGTTCCCAAGTGCGTCGAGGTTGATTGGGGCAGCATAGGAAAGATCAAAACCTTACCACGGATAAACACGGATAACACGGATAACACGGATAACACGGATTGGGAAAACCAAAAAACTTACCTCCGGAGACGCTGAGAAAAGCAAAACTTCTTACCACTGATTTTCACGGATAACACTGATCAGAAAAAATCTAAAACGATCTCAAGGGATTGTTGCCCGGGCCATGAACTTGTGAGTTTCAGCCAATTGCTATTTGCCAATTGCAAATTGCTACACTAAGAAGTGATGGCTACCGCACCCCAAGATAAAGAAAAAGCGACGCATCGCAAGCCCGATCTGAGCGTAAGCTTTGCCGGCATTACGTTTAAGAATCCGGTGATTGCGGCCGGTGGAACGTTTGGTTACGGCATTGAGTTTGAAGATATTGTTACGCTGGAAAAGCTGGGCGGCTTTGTAACCAAAGGCCTCTCGTATGAGCCAATGGTGGGCAACCCGCCGCCGCGGCTGTTTGAGACCGCTGCCGGCATGCTCAATTCAATTGGCCTGCAGAACATTGGCGCACGCGCCTTTATTGAAGAGAAATTACCCCGGCTGGCTGCCAAGCCAAACGTGAATGTGATTGCCAATGTGTTTGGCTACACGCGCGAAGAATACCAGGCGACGATCAGGATATTGAATGAAGCGGAAGGCATTGCGGCATACGAGTTGAATGTCTCCTGCCCGAACACCAGCCATGGCGGCATGGTGTTTGGCACGGACCGCGCTCTGCTGGAAGAACTGGTGGCGAGTTGCAAGGCGGCGGCGAGACGTCCGCTGATTGTGAAGCTTTCACCGAACGTGACCAGCATTGCCGCGATGGCGAAGTCGGCAGAGAACGCCGGCGCGGATGCGATCTCACTGATCAATACTTTTGTGGGCATGGCGATTGACGCGAAGACGCGTAAGCCGCGCATATCAAATGTGACGGCGGGCCTGAGTGGGCCGGCGATTAAGCCGATTGCGCTACGCATGGTCTATGAAGCCGCACACACGGTGGAGATTCCGGTGATTGGCATGGGCGGCATTACCACGGCAGAGGACGCGATTGAGTTCATGCTGGCCGGCGCTGCCGCAGTAGAAGTGGGCACCGCGAACTTCTGGGACCCCTGTGCGACAGAAAAAATTGTGGACGGCTTGCAGCGCTGGTGTTTTGAGAATCGGGTGAAGCGGATTACGGATCTGATTGGAACTTTGGAAACATAAAGGCGGTTCTTGGCTCTTAGCGCTTTTAGCCATTAGCTTTCG
>DASZMF010000900.1:0-1929 GCA_035552035.1 Candidatus Angelobacter sp. | reverse complement strand
AACGAAAGTCAGCGTAATCAGCGCGAAAATCGGTACCACCACAAGGATCGCCAGGAACAAAATGATCAGCGCGTTCCCTCCCAACGGGATGTAGGGCACGCCCCAAACATCCACTTGCGACGCTGATCCGATATAGGCCGGCAAATCTATGATCATTTTTCGCAGCGCCGGCCAGGGCAACTTGATTACGACCGCCAAGGTAAGCAGCGGAACAAGAAGCGAAAACAGGCTGATGCGCTTTCTCACCAGGTAACATCCCAGACCAAATCCCAAAAAGCACGCGATCAACACGAAGTTCTTGAAGTAAGCAAAAATCTGAACTTCGGAGGACACCCAGCGGATCATCAGCAACTCGAGAAACAAGCCGAAGACGCTCACCAGCGCCAGTTTGGCGTGGCTGAATCCGCCCAGCTCTTGCGGCGAAAACGACCACTTTTCACAGTAGCGTTTCGCTGGAGAACCCTTGCCACCGGTGTCGACACGGTAAAATTCAAAAAGCCATAGGCTGACGATGCCGGTCAAGGCAACAACAAAGACAAAAGCGATCCTGAAATTGTCCATCGGGACCGACCTTTCTAGGCGGCAATCTCATGCCCCACAATGATTGGGTAGTGGATTGCAGTTGCAGAACCAACGCCGATGAAAAATAAGCCTTTAGATTAGCGGAACTTGCACGATCGCTACTCTCAAGGCAGGTGTCCCGCCGTCTACGATTGGTTGCACCGAACGTAACCAAATACGGACACGCAGCAGTGACAATTGTTCAGGGCAAAAACGAGTAGGCTTGCTGGCAGTACAAAAACGAGTTCCTAACTATGGATTTTCAGTGAGCTTTTGCTCCGAAGTATCTCCCACCCAAGCAGTGCGTAAAAGGGTGCATACGTTAGCCATTGGAAGAATGGATCGAATTGCCAGTCGCCATAGGCGCGGTAGTTGATGAAAATTTTGTAGGACAGAAACTGCAGCACAGTTAGAAGCAGCCATGCCGGGCTGGGAAAGAAACAAAGTAGCGGCACGATCCAGGTGAAGTACCAGGAATACCCGTTGGGCGCGAACAGCAGCACGGCGCCGATCAGAAGGAAGGCAGCGCGCCGGGGTTCGGCTCGGCGCGCCGCCAGCCACAATGCCAATCCCAGCACTACCCCTTCCCCCACCCCGGCCGCAACTTCATGAGAATGGCTGAGCCATAACAAGGCAGGATAGATGCTGGAATTGTAGTTCCGCCAAATCACCTGGTAATACTTAAGCATTTGCAAGAACTGCCGCCAGCCCGCAATGTAGGGCCACGTGCAAAGCGCCGCGAGAGCCGCGCATCCAGCCGCCGCCACCCAACCTCGCAGCTTACGCGGCCAACCCGCGCGAATCAGCGCCAGCGGCAGCAGCACCGCCGGAAAAGCCTTGAAGAGCGCTCCAGCGGTCAGCGTAAGCGTTGCTATCGCAGGTCGAGCCCGTATAATCAGCAAAGTAGCGACCACGGCGGCGATTGCCAACGCGTCATTGTGGCCGCTGGAGGCGAATTCGACGATTACCAGCGGATTCCAGGCATAGATCGCGATTTGATAGTTCCGTCCTCCAGTCGAACGGATCCAGCCGGCAAGCATGGTTACGATCGCAAGGTCAGCCAGCAAAAATGGTAGTTTAAAGCCTACCGGGTCCGGCAAAACGCGCCAGGTCGCGCGAAAGAGCAATTCGGATAGCGGGGGGTACATCGTCGGGATTTCCGGCGCCGGCATTACGAACCATCCGGGATCGCGCAAATGCGCCACGCGTGGGTCTGTGGGAGCTACAGCATAGGGATTCCAGCCGTCCTCCTGGACATGCCCATCCCAGCGGTAACGATGCACATCCGTGGAAAGCGACGGCGGGTAGGGAAAAAGAGTCAGACGGAAAGCCAAAGCCCCTAGTAGAATGATCCAGAGAGCTGCAGGG
>DASZMF010000899.1:0-4559 GCA_035552035.1 Candidatus Angelobacter sp. | reverse complement strand
ATCGCTGGACAGGAGATTTTTGAGCTGATTACTGAGCGGCGTCCGGCGGATATTGGTTTTGATCTTCTGCCGAAGCTGGTTGGGCGCATGGCTGCCTACAAAATAACGGAATATCTTTTGGATATTGGTACACTCGAGAGTTACAAAACTGCTCAGGAAACATGGCCGGGATTGGGGCATACCCAGCAGGCAGACATTCATGGATAGTGGGGACCCGAAATGCTCGCTGGCGTTATCTTTGATTTTGACGGTGTCATTGTAGATAGTCACGCGGTTCACTTGCAGGCGTGGAAGGCTTTTTTTAGCTCAGTGGACAAGCAGATTGCTGACGCGGCTCTTTTGTTTGTGTTGGAAGGAACCAAGCGAGACGAGATATTGCGGCACTTCATGGGTGATCTTACGCCTGAGCAGATCAAGCTTTACGGCGCGGAAAAAGATAAATTGTTTCAGACGCGAGCCGGTGAACAGAAGCTAGTCAAAGGCTTTACAGGATTTCTGGAGCAGGTTGAGACTGCAGGATTGCCAGCGGTGATTGCGACTTCTGGCGGCCGCGTGAGAGTGGAGAGCACGCTCGATCGATTTAAATTGCGCCAACGCTTCCATGCAATTGTGACGGGGGACGACGTGGCGAACGGAAAACCTGCGCCTGATATTTTTTATCTGGCGGCGCGCAGCCTGCATGTGAAAGCCGGAAACATACTGGTCTGCGAAGACGCGGTTTCCGGTGTGATTGCGGCCAAGATCGCCAAGATGAAGTGCCTGGCCATCGCCACTAAAGGCAGAGAGGCGAAGCTGAAGGAAGCTGGCGCCGACCTGATTGTTGAGGACTTCACTAAAGCGAAATTGAGCGACGTTAGTAACCTTTTTGTGGAAGCATGACCGCATCTTTGCTTCTGGAATCTGCTTCCGAAATCTATTCCCGATTCCAAAATTAATTTGTAGCAGACGAGTTTCCGGGAAGGTGCGCGAAACTCGTCTGCCGCCCTGAAGAAAGGAGCCAGCGCCAATCACATGGACTGGCCGGCCAATCTCTTCAGTTTCGCGGGACGCGAACTTTATTTACCCTTAAACCGCGCGGGCCAGTTGTCCGGCTCCGGCCTTGATCACCTGGCTAGAGAAGCGTTCCATCTCTTCCAGTTGCGGACTGAATTGCAACAACAGCAAGTCAGCGCCGGCATCTTCAAATTCAGCAACGCGTTCGGCTACCTGCTCCGGCGTACCCACCAGACCAGAACGCAAGCCACGATTGGAAACAGAGTAATCTTCCAGCGAAACCTGTTGCTCCAGTTGCGTATTCGCCAGCCACTGTTGATAGTTCTGATAGCCAGCGGCGTTCTGTTTTACGTCAGTAATGCGGCGCAGCTCTTCCTGCGCTTCACGTTCTGAGTCGCGGACAATGGCATAAGCGGCAACACCAAACTGCATCGGCGGCAAGCCAAAACGTTCGCGACGCTCAGAGAGATCGCGGATCTTCGCGCGAATTTTCTCTGGTGGATCGCCGTGCATCACATAGGCATCACATTTTTGCGCTATCAGATTTTTTGCAGCTTCTGATTCGCCACCGGCATAAATCACCGGCCGCGGACGAGACACCGGCTTGGGCTGCAAGACCAGATCCTGCACTTTGTAATATTTGCCTTCGTAATTTACGTGGTCGTGTTTCCAGGCGCTGTCTACCACGTCAAGCCACTCTGAGGTGCGTGCATAACGGTCGTCATGCTGGTCAAACTGTATGCCATACTTGCGCGCTTCTTCTGCCCACCAGGCGGAAACCACGTTGAGCGAGACGCGTCCATTGCTGATGTGGTCAATGTTTGCGGCTTGCTTGGCCAGCAGCGCAGGGTTGTGAAACGTGGGGCGCACGGCCACCATCAATTCAAGCCTGTGCGTTACGGCAGCCAAGGCCGCCGCTGTGGACCATGCATCGAGCGACGGCTCTTCCGGGCCTTTGATGTCATTCAGATTGAGTTCGGCAATCAGCGTGAGGTCATAACCAATCTCTTCACTGCGGCGCGCGAGCCGACTGATGTAAGGCCAGCTTGCCTCCATCTGCTCGTCTTCCACGTTGCGCAGCCAGCCGCCAAAAACAGGGAGCCAATATCCGTAGCGCATTACGCGGCCTCCTTTTCCAGAAAGTCAACGAGCCGCACAAAGGGGTCGAAGCCAATCACCTTGGGACCATCGGCTACAAAGTTGGAGAGCGCGTTGATGTCGTAAAAATAAAGCTGGCCATCGCGATCATCGATGATGTACTCAATGCCGCCCACTTCAATTTGTGCCGCCTGCATGATCTGCTCCACCTGTTGAATGATTTCGTCGGGCGGCGTGTAGCCTTCCACTTTCAAGCCGGTCTTGGGCGCGTCCACGGCGCAAGCGCCGCGAGCCAGTTCCTGTCCGCCGGTGGTGCGGCAGATGTCGGCAGGGCAGAGGTCAAAAGTTTCGCCCGTCAGGTGGACTTTAATTCCATAAAGAAATTTTCCGCCCACAACTTCCACGCGCACAATATGTCCACCGCGCGCGGGGATAAATTCCTGCACCAGCGCCGTGGTGTCCAGTCCCAGATCAAGCGTGCCGGCTTTTACGCCTGCTTCCAGATCAGCGATGGAGTTGAACTTGGTTACGCCCGCGCCGCTGCCGCCGATATTTGGCTTCACCACAATAGGGAAGCGCAGTCCCGCTGCGGCCTGCACCGCGTCCGCGGGGTTATTGATCACGCGGCTCTTGGGATAAGGCAGCTTCAGTGTTTCCAGCAATGAAAGCTGTAGCGCCTTTGAGGTTTCATAGCGAAATGCCTTGGGGCCGTTTACCACGCGCTTACCGCGCTGCTCAAGATGGTCAAGATAATAGAGCGTGTAGAAGATGGCTTGGCCGTGGTCGCGCCGGTAAGCCGAAGGGCTCATGCGATTGAAGACCAGTGAGTATCCGTTTTCACCGTTCAACTGTGCGGGATCAAAATGGTGCTGCGCCGCGTCAATGCGGACGTAAGGAACACCGCGGCGGTCCAGTTCTTTGAATAGCGGCACAAACCAGTGCGGATGCTCGTAATAGATGGCGATTGGCTTTTTCAGTTGTGACATACCCTTCCTTTTTTGTAGGTGGCCGACCAAGTCCCGTGAACGGCCAAAAAGAAAAGGCCGCTCAATTGAGCGGCCCCGGTATTGAATCTCTGAGTATTACTTAAGAAAAATTGCTCAGCACCGGCCGCTCCCATGTACACATACAGCAACACATGGCCATGGCCATGATGTGTTTGGAGGCAGCGTTGGTGAATGACTGGTGCATTTGAGATTTTTAGCTTACACGGGGATTAAGGCGGAGTCAAGATGGGGCTTGAGCAACAGCTGCATTATAAGGAGATAGGGTACACGTTGGTGCGGTGTTGCGCCGGCGGGCGAGAAGGGATTTGAAGACCTATTGAGTCAAGTCTTTGCTTCCTGATTTCAATAGATCCTGTTCAGCGTCAAAGCAATGTGGCCACCCGATACCCGCTCTGTCACGCGAGTACGTGCGATGCGGCGATTTTTAGCTCCCAATCATTTATCATCAAGCTGCGTGCAAAAGATCCGTGTCAGAACAAAACCTAATGCTTATGACGTCATGGTCGGCGCTGGATTATTGCGCCGCGTGGGACGCGAAGTGCGTCGATTGCTTCCAACGACTGGCAGCCGCGTCTTTGTAGTAACCTCGCCCAACGTGCGCCGCCATTGGGGAGAAGCGCTGGAAAAATCCTTGCGCACCGCACGCCTGCCTTACGAAGTTTTAGAAATGCATGATGGCGAACCTGCCAAGCGCCTGCACACCGTTGAGCAATTGGCTGAACAACTGGTTGACGCCCAGGCTGACCGCAAATCTCTGATTGTTGCCTTCGGCGGTGGCGTGGTTGGTGATAGCGCCGGATTTCTGGCAGCAATGTTTATGCGCGGCATTCCCGTGGTGCAGATTCCAACCACCGTGGTGGCGCAGGTGGATGCGAGCATCGGGGGCAAGACCGGAGTAAACTTGCGGGCGGGCAAAAATCTGGTTGGCGCGTTTCATCAGCCCAAAGCCGTATTGGTTGATCCGCAGGTTTTAGAAACGCTTGACGATCGCGAATTTCGTTCCGGCCTGTTTGAGTCGCTGAAATGCGGCGTCATCAGCGATCGCGCTCTATTTGATTTTATGGAGAAGAATGCGCAGAAGATTCTTGGCCGCAATGCCCGCGCGATCCAGCGCATCATCGCAGACTCCATCCAGGTAAAAGCCGATGTGGTTTCATCCGACGAAAAGGAATCCGGCCTGCGCCGCATCCTCAACTTTGGGCACACCATTGGGCACGCCCTGGAAGCCGCCACCGATTACACACACTTTCTCCACGGAGAAGGCGTGGCCTGGGGCATGATCGCAGCGGCGGCCATCGCGCGAGATGCGAAATTCTGTAATGCCGAGACCACGACCCGCATCACCGCGGCAATTCTGGCGTATGGTCCATTGCCGCCGGTCACCTGCGAAGTTCAAGACGTAATGAGCCGCCTGATTGCAGATAAGAAGACCATCGGCGGGACTGTTCACTTCGTTCTTCC
>DASZMF010000898.1:0-2488 GCA_035552035.1 Candidatus Angelobacter sp. | reverse complement strand
GCAGGGCCTGTATATCTTGCTTCAAAAGCCTCCCTGGCTTTGCCCCGCAACGTGCGAAGTTGATCAGGATTGCGAGAACACCATTCCACACGCTCTCTCAGTCCAGCAACATTGCCCGGCTGGAAATGGAACCCTGTTTCCCCGGTGGTTACCATGGTTGCAGGTGGGCCAATATTTGTTGCGACGACAGGAGTGCCCACGGCAAATGCTTCCATAATGGTTCGGCCCATCGTTTCATACCACTCAGATGGGAAGACCAGGAATTCTGCACGCTGCATCAGGTCCAGAACTTCAGAGAGTAGTTTGCCTCCCACATACTCAATCTTCGAGCAAACTTTTGCGGCAGCCATTACCAGTTCTGCAAGCGGGCCTTCACCCACAACTTTCAGCATGAGCGGATGATCGGCACTCTTCCACGCTTCCAGCATGGTTGCAATTCCCTTCTCTGGACTAAGCCGCCCGACATAGAGCGCGTAGCCGCCTCCGCCTGTGCCTGCCAAGGGAATTGGATGGAGAAAATTGGGCTTGACCACAATTTTTTCACCAGGAAACCCGCCTTCAATGTATTTCGCTCGCGTAAATTCTGAAACCGCGATGTAAGTTTTAACGCGATTTCGCCACGTTCCGGCCAGCTTATGCACGCCGACCATGCCGGCCACCACGGCGCTTGCGGCGCGGCTATTGCGATAACAGGCATGCAAAACACCACGCCAGGGCAGCATGCGTCCAAGGCACTCTTCACACACATGCTGATTGCGAAAGAGCAGAGAGTTCACACACATCAGGCGGTAGTTATGCAGCGTCTGCACCACAGGAACGTTATTCCGTGAAGCCGCATAGTAGACCGCGGGAGACCAGAGAGGGAAAAAATTCTGCACGTGCAAAACATCAAAATTGTCTTTCCGAAGCTTCTCGTCAATCCTGCGATAGGACTCCCGCGACCACACGGTATTAAGGGCAGTTCGAGCGTTGCCCATTTGCCCCACGCGACGATTATCTTCTTCGATAAGTTCTACTTCATGGCCATATTCGCGCAGAAGAGACACTTCAGCCGCGCATGATTGCTCTTCCCCACCAGAAATCAGATATCGGTTATGGAGCATGAGTATCTTCATGCCGGCTAGTGAGTTACGCGCTGGGAAAGAATTGCGTCGCCATCTTTAAGGCTTCCATCTGCCGCAGAAGTATTCTGGGCAATCCATGCCTGAAACATCAGGACGGGCCACAATAGATATTGCCAGTTGCGGGCCCCGGAAACATGCTCTTCCCATTTTTCGCGTATGGGTTTCACTGAGAAAAAGCCATGGCGGCTTAAGCTCTCTGGCGAGAGCAAGTCTGCGGCCCACGCGCGCAACGGCCCCCGCAACCAGAGATCGATAGGCACACCAAAACCCATCTTTGGTCTTTCCACCAACGCTGGTGGAACGTAACGATACAATACCTGCCTGAGCGCCCATTTCGTCTGGTGCTTACGAATCTTGAAATTCAATGGCAGACGCCACGCAAATTCAACCACGCGATGGTCGAGCAACGGCACGCGGGCTTCAAGGCCAACCGCCATGCTGGCGCGATCAACTTTGGTAAGAATGTCATCAGGTAAATAGTTGGTCAGGTCAGTGAGCATCGCCATTTCTCGTACATCCGGCATGACAGAAAATTTGCGGATAGACTGCGCCACCACCTGATATTCCCGCGACCCCAGCACAACCGCTGCAGGATCCGGCCACATGGAAACGGCACGCAGATAAATTTCTGCAGGGTCCTGCGCCAGCAGATGGTCCGCGAGCCTATGCAACTTCTGGCCCGGAGAATTCTGGAGCCTGCGCGGTAGCGAAAGGCTGCTCAATACACTATCGGCCATCGCTGCCGGAAGGCTGCGCATGAGATTGGCCGCTGTTCTTGCCGCGGGCCCGGGAATTCTCTTCAAGGCATTCCATAATGAATTCACGAAGCTGTAGCGAGGGTATCCGCAAAATAATTCGTCACCACCATCACCTGAAAGAGCTACGGTCACATGCCTGCGCGCCAGCTTCGCTACCAGGTGCGTTGGTATCTGCGACGAATCGGCAAAAGGCTCGTCATACATGGACGGCAGCAGCGGGACAACATCCAGCGCATCCTGGGGAGTGACGATAAGTTCTGTGTGATCCGTTCCCAGGTGTTCGGCAATTTTGCGGGCGTGCGCGGCCTCATTGTAAGCATCCTCATGGAAGCCGATAGTGAAAGTTTTAACCGGGCGGCTGCTCTGTGACTGCATGAGCGCCACTATCGCGGAAGAATCAATTCCGCCGGAAAGAAACGCTCCCAATGGAACATCGGCGATCATGCGCAGCCGCACTGCGTCTGCTAACTTTGCATGCAACTGCTCTATGATTTCTTCATCACTGCCCAGAACCTGATTCTTGACTCCACTGTGCGCGATATCTTCCGCTGACCAAAATGCGGAAAGAACCGGCGTTGTTTCGCCAGCGTTGAGCGACAGGATGCG
>DASZMF010000897.1:0-2455 GCA_035552035.1 Candidatus Angelobacter sp. | reverse complement strand
CCAGTTTGCGGCCTTGCATGGAGGCAAGGGACCGCAAATAAGCGTCAGCGACATGCCGGGGAGAATCTTCGTCACCATTCCAATAACCGATGGTGACCATAAAATTCATGCCTTGCAGACGCTGGGCGACGCGCAGTGCATCGTCAAATTCCGGCCCGGCAACATACGAACTGGCAGCGCGGCGCAAGACGGGCGCGGCGAGGCGCGAGACGAATTTGCGCGCCCTAGACGGCATCTGACTTCTTTCGCGGCAGCATTTTTACCGCGCGACGTGCAGCCGCCCGTGAGGTTTCAGCCGCCACGCTCATTAGACCGCGCAGGCCTTCAGCATAAATTCTTACGGAGACAGAGTTGTGTACCGTGCTGGTCCATTTCTGCGTCCATGACTCAGGAGTTCCGGTGAACTCATAGGCTTCCATGCCGCGTTCAGCCGCGAGACGCAGGCTTTCCACGATGAGCAATTCGCCGGGAGAGCAGCGCGAGAAATTCTGGTCATAGCCCATTTTCAGCAGCCAGAAACGGTTTTTATAATCGACGCCCAATTGCACGGCGGCTGTCTCATCGCCGCATTTCATCAGTAGAATTCGTAATATCCCCTGTTTGCTGGCCAGCTGGGAAAACCGGCGATAAAAGCCCTGAATCACAGCGTCATAAGCCAGCCCGCTGCCGGATTCGCCTTTCCAGTTGGCTGATTCCACGCGAAAAACTTCTGTGAGCACGTCTTCAAGTTCACAGGCGGTGGGAGTAATGTTCTGAAAACTGATGGGGCCAATTTTTTCTGCGTTGCGGCGCGCCCGGCGCAGGTCAGAGCGGCGTCCGGAGTTCAAATGCTCTTCAGGGCGTTGCCAGCTTTCATCGAGTTGAAGCCATGGATGCGAAGGCATGGGCCGCGTGACACAGATACGCTTTTCTTCACTGCAGGCTTTTTGCAAGGCCTCAACCATGGGTGAATCGGCGTTTACATCGCGCAGGAAGATGGGATCGGACATGGTGAGCAGAGCGCGGGCAAGAGCCTGACAAGCTTCGCTATCTTTGAATGAGAAAAGTGTTGGCTCAAAAAGATTCTGGCCAAGATAAACCAGCCGCTTCTCACCATGGGGCCGGAACAGAGGCACAAAGGCTACGGTCTTTCCGCGCCGCTGCACGGCAACAAGAATGGGATCGCCGTCAGTAAAGCTCTCAGCGCAGGCCAGGTTCCATATATGCGACTGCATGGGAGAGGTAACGAACGCCTCAATGCCTGAGCAGTCAGCATTAAAGTCACGGAATGGATTGATGCCCAGGAAAATTCTGGCGGTATATGGATCGTCTGCCGCGCAACCAGGTGAATTGTCTTTGAGGCGCTCCGGTGCGGAGAGTTTAACGAGCTGTCCGCCACCAATTACGTCAATGACCATTCATAACCTTCCCCGGGGCAAAAATATGTTGCTTGCAGTATTCATCGTCAGTTCGGTTCCGTTCGTTTTCTGTCTTTCTGTCTGAAGAAACTACCGGGCAAGGAACTGCACAAAACTTAGTTAATTCTTATGCACGACATGGGCCATTTGGGGGAATGATTGGATGGACGTAAACGCCTTTGTTATGAGTGTGTTTCCGGGCTATGGAACCATTAGAGAATACAGAGTGTGCATTTTTTTTCACCGTAGGGTAGGAAGATCAACGCTGCTTAGTCCTCTGCGCACTTGCTTGATTCGATGATTAGGGGATTGCAGGCGAATCATTTTCCATCGGTCATCTCCGGCGATCATCTCCAGCGATCGATGGCATTCCACCAAATCACTTTGAGCCATTCCTGAAAAGTTGTTTTGGCCCATTCACGATGATGCCACCAGTTGATGCCGAAAAGACGGTCATCGGAGGCTGCGGCTGCCGACCACTGATATTGCGGGAGGCGATGCGCAAAAATTGAGTGGGCTCGCGCTGTATGCCAGTCACTGGTGACCAGCAAAACACTGGTGGGATGAAGCGGCTGCAGACACTGGGCAACGTACTTTGTCTCAGTGTCAGTGGAGTCATCTTCAAAGGGGCAGACGCTGACTTGAGCGGCCATTTCTTTAGCGTCCTGCTTGAGAAAGGCGTCAGCGTATTCGGCGGGGGTGCGGCCGAAATAACTGGAGTCAGAAGATGCGTCAAGAAACAGATGCTTGCCGTAACCGGCGCGCAGGAGTTCCATGCCGTGGCGATAGCGTGCGTCCTGACTGTCACCGGCGAGAACCACGATAACATCAGATTTCTGGGGATGATCGCTCACGAGCATGCGACCAGCGAATATGGCGAAGACCGCGAAGGAGATCAGCAGTCCTAGCAGGGCTTTGAGCTTCCGGGAAAGAAGCGGGCGGCGCGTAATCGGCGACACGGTCTGGTCGGGTTGGGTTTCTGTTGAGATCATCGGTTGTTCAGGATCATTCGTTCGTTAAGTATGTAGGCCTTTAAGTCTTTCAGGCGAGGTTATACG
>DASZMF010000896.1:0-4096 GCA_035552035.1 Candidatus Angelobacter sp. | reverse complement strand
CTTGTCGTTAAAATCGATGCCCTGAAAAAGCTGTCCGGCGAAACGTGCGAAATCAAACCCGTGGTTCCACAGGCCCATCTTCTGGCCGAGTTTTCTTATGCGCTCAGCCGCGCTGACGGTTTGTTCGGCCGGACTCACTTGATATGTAGTTGACATTGCTTTGCTCCATTCCAAATTTTTACTGTGACGCTGCAGGCGCGTCATGCGCCGCTGTTTGCCGTATTACAGCCAGCGTCTTTGCCGGCAGCTTGCTCTTGAGCCAGGTTTTGAATTGCCGTTTTTGTTCCTGCAGGATCAGGTAGGCGCGTCCAAGTCCTGATGGTCCAGCAAATGAGAGGTTCAGATAGTTGGCCTGGCGCGCACCGAATTTTGCTTTGTATGAATCCGCGCCGCCTAAAAAGTCATAGCGCTGGGCGCCAGCGCGAATAGTTTCTTCGAGTGCATGCGCGCGCAACGCATAGCCAATTTTTTCTGCCGCATATTTCGGATGAAAACCTTCCTGCAGCAGTGACACCGTGTTGTTATAGCGAAAGCAAAATTGTGCGCCCACGGTCTCGCCATCCAAAGAGAGAAGCCAGAACTCCAGCCAGCCGCGCTGCAAAAATGCAGTGGCCATCTGGAGATAAAAATCGCGACGCTCTGCGCTGGCGAATGCCCCGGGTTCGCCGCGCCCTGTCCAGCGCATCTGGTGCAGAGTAAATAATGTCTGCAGCTGGTCTTGAAGATCCTCCGCGCGCTCACAGCGGACAATGCTTACCTTGAAGCGTGAATGCAGCCGTTTGGGATAACGCGTGAGCAGCGGACGAAACGCCGATTCCAGGGTATTGAGATATTCCTTCCACGTAGGCGGCAGGTCAATTACGAAATTTGGTGTGAGCGTGGAATCATTTTGCCAGCCGGATTGCTGCGCGTGCTGCAACAAATATTTTCCTACTAATGAATGCTCCGGCAGCGTCTCCAGAGAGCAGATGCTCCATTTTGCATCCCGGGCAAGCCACTCTGTAAAAGCTTGCGCACAATACCGCTCGTATCCGGGGGCGGTTATGAAATCCAGGGCATCGGAATCGCCAGATCCTGCGCCCACAAGCCGCAATATCCTGAGAGGGAAGCCGAGAAAGGATTTTTGCTCAGCATATAAAGGAGCAATTCCCACCGTTTTGCCGGTGGAGTCGGCAAAGACCAGGCCTATCAGCTTCTTGTCGTCATTATTGCCAAAAGCACTCCACCAGGCATTAAGCCATTCGGGCGTCTGAAAGATAGAAGAAGTGGAGTTTTCTTCCAGCAGACGGTTCCAGGAGGCGAGATACCGCTCCAGTTCGTCCCAGGAGTTGCATATTTTTACAGATAAGGCCGCCGGAACCGGGACGGAAGCCAGTTCGGCAGCGATTTCTGAGTGAACGGTAAGCATGAGTCTGCAAGGAAATGTGCAACTGGGGGGCCAAGGCCAAATTCTGTGACGGATTTCAAGTGATTGTAAAATAAGCTAGTTAATTGGTATGTCGTAAGCCTGAGATCAAGCGGTAACCCTTAGAAAGTGCAAGGGTTTTCCTATTTATGACAAACACCCTGAGGTATTAAGACTATTTTTTACTTAGAATTGACAAGTTTCCCCTTGCAAATTGTTTTCACATTGTCCTATAGTACATTGTACCAAAGGACATGTAGTACTAAGGCCAAGTGGACGACAGCCAATGGCTTCAACAAAGCCCCAAGGTTTGAATTTCTGAACTGAGAAAGCATTCCTTCATTGTTGGAACCTGATGGCTTATCGATGGAACCGGACACCTGGAAGGGGTTATGAAAACAATTACGAGCCAGCTTAGCTCTGCTGGTCAGCAAAGCGTCAGTGTTTCATCTGATGCCGCGTTGAAAAAGAGGCATTCCGATATAGGCAACTTCATGCACACGGCACAACCCTGCCGTGAAGAAGCCGCACCGATTCCGATCTACTCAGCCCCGATATTCAGTTTCTCTGGCATTGCTTATGTTACAGCGCTTCACGCGAAACATTTCGTGCAGGTCAAGCTTTAACAAGTAACGATTAAAGAGTGCGAATCACTACAGAGTAGCGATCCAGCACAGGGCAATTGCGCAAAGAACTTAACGATCACCGAAGTGTGAGCGCTCAACCAATTTTGCAGAGCGAACATGCCGGGTGGGTTTGAGGAATGATGGAAAAAGAATACGGTAGTTCGGCTGGCGTGGAATGCCCTGTATGCCACAGCGCGCTTCAATCCCAGCAGCATGTATCCCAGTGCGAAAGCAATGAAGTTCAGGAAGTAATTCCTCCTGAGCGCCGCCGCAGGCAGCTGCGCTGCGGACATGAAGAAGTGGAACCTTCAGCTTTCCCTCTGGTATCAGCAGCGCATGAGTTCAAGACTCCACTGGTGGTCATGCTTGGTTACACAGACCTTATGCTCAGCGGACACCTTGGCACTGTGAATCAAAGACAGAAGCAGGTCCTGGGAGAGATACAGGAAGGCGCTCAGCGGCTGCAAAAATTGATCCATGACCTTTTGCTGCTTCATGAACTGAAGGCCGGCATGGGTATAGCGGAAAATCTGGTAACAACTGACGTAAATGACAGCGTGGAAGAGATCTTTAATTACTGGTCGCCCACGGCAACGCAGAAACGGGTCCGGTACCAATTCAACCCGTCCAACGGCAGCCAGAAAGTTCGCATTGATCCGACCAAGCTGCAGCATGTGGTTTCCAGCATCATTGAGAACGCACTGAAACATACTCCGGCGCAAGGGCTGGTAGTGGTGGATGTAACGCCCTGCTTCTGGGAGAGACGCAAAGCGCAGAATGAATTTTTGTTCAACATGGAACGTAAGGAAAGCCGCAAGGTTGAAAATGCTGTCCGTATTGACATAAGCGACAGCGGCCCTGGGATTCCAGCAGAGCATCACGATGAAATTTTTGGAGACTTTGTGCAGTTGCCGGGCAGCTCCGCTCGCGGCACTGGTCTTGGCCTGGCAATAGCCCGGCGGTTGATCGAAGCACATGGCGGAGTGGTCTGGGTTGAAAGCGAACCCGGAAAAGGCAGCAAGTTTTCTCTATTGCTGCCGCAGACGAATCGGGAGGTTCAGTGAGCGCACCAAACATTCTTCTCGTCGATGACGAGCCTAGCATTCTCCGGTACACCAAAACGCTGCTTGAGATTGAAAACTATCACGTGGAAACCGCAGCCAGCGGAGAAGAAGCATTGCAGCGGATGAACCGCGGACCAGCACCCAATTTGATTGTGCTGGACCTGGTTATGCCCGGCATGGACGGATTGCAGACTCTGGAGAGCTGCAAGAAGATGCGTCCGGAGCAGAAGGTTGTAATGATCTCCTGCGTGAATGACACGAATAAAGTTGTGCAGGCCATGAAGCTGGGCGCGTCTGATTATTTGACTAAGCCGTTTCTGCCGCCGCAATTGCAAGGCGCCGTGCGCAAGGCTCTGGATTCAGCAAAGGCTGCCGCGCAAGCCACGCAGGTAACGATTGCTCCAGTCAAAGGCCCGGAGATGGTGGACGAACTGGACGATGATCTTTTCTTTCTGGCAGCAAGCCCGGCCATGAAACAGATCCGCGCGCAGGCAGCGCTTATCGCCAAGGTAAATGTGCCTGTCCTTCTTCTGGGAGAGAGCGGCGTAGGTAAAGAAATTCTGGCCCGGCTGATCCACAAGATGTCAGTGCGCGCACACCGCGAGATGGTGAAGGTAAATTGCGCGGCGTTGCCGGCTGATCTTCTGGAAAGCGAACTTTTTGGCTATGATGCCGGCGCGTTTACGGGCGCAAGTAAATCCAAGCCAGGAAAATTTGAACTGGCGCACAAAGGCACCATCATGCTCGACGAAATCGGCGAGATGAGCGCAGGCCTGCAAGCCAAACTGCTGCACGTCCTTCAGGATGGCACGTTCTCCCGACTGGGCGGCCGCGGCAATGTTTCAGTGGATGCACGGGTTCTTGCGGCAACGAACATTGATGTAAAGACGGCCATCGCTGAGCGCAAATTGCGTGAAGATCTTTACTACCGGTTGAACGCTTTCACCATTACTGTGCCGCCGTTGCGTGAGCGTCGCGAAGAAATTCCGATCCTGCTCCGC
>DASZMF010000895.1:0-1580 GCA_035552035.1 Candidatus Angelobacter sp. | reverse complement strand
GATTCCGTTGGCGTCAATATCAAACGTTACTTCAATCTGGGGCACGCCACGCGGAGCCGGCGGTAAGCCGGTGAGGTGGAACTTGCCCAGAGTGCGATTGTCATTGGCCAGCGGACGCTCGCCCTGCAACACGTGAACTTCAACCGAAGGCTGGCTATCTGCCGCCGTCGAGAAAGTTTCCGTCTTCTTGGTTGGGATCGTCGTGTTGCGCGGAATCATCTGCGTAGCCACGCCGCCCAGCGTTTCAATTGACAAAGTCAGCGGAGTCACGTCCAGCAAGAGCAGATCTTTTACATCTCCTGCCAGCACGCCGGCCTGAACGGCTGCGCCAATCGCCACAACTTCATCCGGGTTTACGCCCTTGTGCGGCTCTTTGCCAAACAGTTCTTTTACTACCTGCTGGATGCGCGGCATGCGCGTCTGTCCGCCGACGAGCACTACTTCATCAATCTTGCTGGCATCAATGCCGGCATCTTTCATGGCCTGTTTGCACGGCCCAAGTGAGCGCTGAATAATATCGTCCACCATCTGTTCCAGCTTGGTGCGCGTCAGCTTTTTCACCAGGTGCTTTGGACCGCTGGCGTCCGCGGTGATAAACGGCAGATTGATCTCGCTCTCCATGGTTGTGGAAAGTTCAATCTTGGCTTTTTCCGCCGCGTCACGCAGGCGCTGCAGGGCCATTTCATTGCCCTTGGCTCGCAGGTCAAGTCCTTCATCTTTCTTGAACTCTTCCACCAGCCATTCCACAATGCGTTGATCAATATTGTCGCCGCCCAGGTGCGTATCACCATTGGTCGACTTCACTTCAATCACGCCTTCGCCTACTTCAAGAATCGAAATATCGAAAGTGCCGCCGCCGAAGTCGTAAACCGCAATCGTCTCTTCTTTCTTCTTGTCCAGGCCGTAAGCCAGTGCTGCGGCCGTTGGCTCGTTGACGATTCTCTTTACATCCAGGCCTGCCACTTTGCCGGCGTCTTTTGTCGCCTGGCGCTGTGCGTCATTAAAATAGGCGGGAACCGTAATCACGGCTTCCGTCACAGACTGGCCAAGATAGTCTTCTGCCGCCTTTTTCAGCTTCTGCAAAATCATGGCTGAAACCTGCTGCGGCGTGTATTCCTGCCCTTGCGCTACCACGGCCACGTGGTCGCCCTGGCGTACCACTTTGTACGGGACCATCTTCATTTCTTCGTTCACTTCGTCATAGCGGCGTCCCATAAACCGCTTGATTGAATAAACCGTGTTTTCCGGGTTCGTGATGGCCTGCCGTTTGGCTACCTGGCCCACCAGCCGCTCGCCGGATTTGGCGAAGCCCACCACGGATGGCGTGGTTCGTCCACCTTCTTCATTGGCGATAACCTTTGGCTCGCCACCTTCCATCACGGCAACCACTGAATTGGTGGTTCCCAGATCAATTCCAATAATCTTGCCCATATTTTCCCGCCTCCATGCTTATAAGTGCTTCAAAATCAGTACGTATGCCGTTACATCAAACTCATTATGATATGTGAGTCACTTACTGTCAAGGTATTAGATGTAGCTGGGGCAAGGGAGGTTGCGAAAATATCAGGCCAAAAAGACAT
>DASZMF010000894.1:0-2197 GCA_035552035.1 Candidatus Angelobacter sp. | reverse complement strand
GGCGGCGAGAAGGCTTATCCAGCAACGCGGCAAACTTCAGCATGCGCGGTTTACGCGCCAGCAAAAGCTTTTGCAGGAACGTATAGGTAAAGCCGGTATCCAGAATATCTTCCACCAGGATCACGTTCTTGCCTTGGAGTGGCGTGGTCACGTCTTTGATGAGCTGGACCTCGCCGGCGCTCTCTTTCTTTGTGCCATAGCTGCGTACGGCGATGAAATCAAAGGTGGCGTCCAGTTCAATCTGCCGCGCCAGATCGCTCAGAAACAGGCACGCGCCCTTGAGCACGCCTACCAGCATCACCGTCTCACCGGCAAAGTCGCGTGTAATCTCCTGTCCAATGCGGGCTACGGCTTCAGCAATCTGTTCCCGTGTAATGAGCGTGTTCATATTAGTTAGCATTTTTAGAAGAGGGATTCTCTCATAAGAACGATGCTTTGCGAAGAGGTGCGGATGGCTCTTAGCTCTTAGCTTTGGGCCCTTAGCTCTTGGCCTTTGCAAAAAGAAAGCCCGCCATTTTGCGGCGGGCTTGTTGTGGAACGATGTTGATTTAACGTGCGGTAGAAGATTGCTGCTGCGCTGCGGCGCGCTGGGCCACGATCTTTCTGGCGTTTTCTGCCAGGTCTTTGGCCTTGGGCAGTTCGCCAAGCGCGGTAATTACCTGCGGATCGTTCTCCGCGCGTACGCGCAAGCCTTCTTCCTGTCCAAACTCAGCGATGAACAGCTCCGTCTTGATGCTTGACTTGATGAAGTCAATGCCTTCATTCAGGTCCGGCTCAGTGAACGGAATATTTTGCGACTCCAGGAATTTGCGGAAGTCCTGCATCACCGCGTCAGTGACTTGAAAATTCTTGTCCACGTGGCGGTTATTCAGGTAGTGCTTGGCGAAATTGAAGAACGCATATTTCACCAGCAGGGAATCCTCAAACTTGGTGGTCTTGAAGGGCTTCACCTTAACGTCTGGAGTGATGCCGCCGCCGCCGAACATGGTGCGTCCGCTATCGGTGAGCTTCACTTCCTTGGCAGGCGTAGTCGAGTTTGTGTTCGCGTTATTGCTGGGGTTGTCTTCCTGCTCACGCGCGTAATAGTAATCGTAGAGTGAGACGCCGTTGTAATCGCGCTGGATCAGGCGTCCGCTGGGCGTATAGTACTTCGCGGTGGTCAGCGCCAGTCCGGTATCTTCAGCCAGGGGATACACAGTCTGAACCAGGCCTTTGCCAAACGTGACTTCACCCACAATCAAGCCGCGGTCATGGTCCTGAATCGCGCCGGAAACAATCTCTGCCGCTGAGGCGGTGCCGCGATTGACCAGCACAACCAGCGGATAATCCTTGCCGCCGTTGCCGTGGGACGCTTTGTAAGTCCGCTCCGGTGAGCTGCGGCCATGGTGTGAGACGATGACCTGCCCCTTCTTCAGGAACTTATCCGCCACGCCCACGCCTTCATTGAGCAGTCCACCCGGGTTGCCGCGCAGATCAAGGATCAGGCCTTTCAACTCGCCAAAGCCCTGCAGCGCGTCTTCCACTTCCTGTTCGGTGGTTTCGTTGAACGCGGTCACGTGCATGTAGCCAATGCCCGGCCGGATCATGAACTTCAGGTCAACGCTGTTGCGCGGAATCTCATCGCGGATCAGGTTGAATTCCAGCGGCTTGTCATTGCTCTCGCGCAGGATTGAAATGTGTACGTTGGTGCCCTTGGGGCCCTTCAGCAAATCCGCAACGTCGCTCACGCTGAGGTTGTCAGTGGCTTTTGCGTCCACGGCCAGAATCACGTCGCCCGGACGCAGTCCAGCTTTGTATGCCGGGGTGCCGGCAAACGGCGCAACGATAATGATCTTGTTATTACGCGGGGCAATCTGCATGCCTACGCCGTAATATTTGCCGCTCTGTTCCTCGCGCAGCAGGGAATACGATTTTGGATCAAAGAAATTGGAATGCGGATCCAGCACATGCAGCATGCCGGGAATGGCGCCGTTGTAAATCGCTTTATCAGGATTTACCGGCTCGGCATAGTTCTGCTCGACCAGATTATAGACTTCAGAAAACTGGTGCAGGCTGTCGCGGACGTCAGCGTCCGACGCGCCTGTTGCGTATGTAGGAGTGCCTCTCTGGCTGAAGGCGACAGATCCTAAAAATCCGCAGGTGATGATTACTAGTAAGACGAAAAAAAGTGAACGACTGGTTCCACGAGAAGTTGTTC
>DASZMF010000893.1:0-5960 GCA_035552035.1 Candidatus Angelobacter sp. | reverse complement strand
CAGGGCGGAACGAAATCTCATATGTGCCGGAACCAGATGCCACTGCCGCCTGCGCTGGCAATGCGGCAACCTTGGCCGAAAGCGGCCTGGCCGGCGATGCGCTGCCCGCAACAAAACCGTCATGCACCGCGGTGCGCCACCAGGTTTCAAAATCAGCGCCATTCGGGTGTTGCGATTTCCAGTAAGTCTGCACCACGTCATGAGAAGACGTGCCCATCTGATCAGTGAATGCAGCCAGCACCTCATGCGCGCTCTTGCCGTCATACAGCGGCGCAATCATGGGCTGAATCACGCTGGCCGTGCCATCATAGGCACGTCCATCACTCCAGGCCTCAAGATAATGCGTCTCCGGTACATGCCAATGCACGTGATCGGTAGTTTCATTTTTGTAGCTGGAGAACTGGATGCGCAGCTTTACTTTGTCCATCGCGCCGTGGAAATCAAGGTCCACGGGCGCATTAAAGACCGGATTGCCGCCGATCATAATCAGCGTCTCAACCTTGCCGGCATTCATGTCCGCAATCAGTTCGCGGATGGACTGCCCATGCTCTACTGGATCGACTTCTACCGGATCGATATAGCTGACGGTCTGACCAACATTGCCCAGCGCGCCATTGATAGCGTGCGCCAGAGCATAGACCGCAGGCGACTGAAACTCGCCCGGAACCACCAGGCATTTGCCTTTGTGCGCCGAGAGATCGGCAGCGACTGCATCCACCCAGGCCTGCTGTGCTTCACTCAGTTTGCCGGCCGTTACGCCGCCAACTCCAACTTTTGCCGCCAGCGCACGCGCAATGGTTTCCACTTCTGAAGGACGCAACGGCAGACGATGATCAGCCTTTGCGCCGGTCGTGCTGGGCACGCTCTCCGCAACATACAGTCGATTCATCTCGTCGCCTTTGTCCAACTTGCGGCCCTTCATGAAGTCGCGGGCATAACGAACAAAGCCCGGGAACCATGCACCCGAGAGGAAATCAGCATCGAGCGAAACGACAACTGCTGCCGTTTCAAATTTGTAGATGGGATCGTAATATCCGCCGAAGGCCAGCTTGGAGCCGGCGCGCATATTGTCGCGATTGACCGGGTCCCAGCGATGCCACTTCGATTGCGGGAAAGCCTGCTGGACCTGCTTCATCTGCCAGCCAAATGTCGGCGAACTTACCGCACCGGTCAGGAACCGCACACCAGAACCCTGAAGAGCTTTGCGGGCGCGAATCTCGGCGCCAAATGCAATGGCAAAGCTGCCCCAATTGCTGCCTTCACCCATATAAGTGATGGTGGTGGAGCGGTCAGGATCATAAAGATTCAGGATTGAAGCCTGGGCAAACAGGTCAGTGGCGCCCATGCTGGCCGCATGCATGGGATTGCCTTCAATCTTGGTCGGACGAAATTCGTGCGTCTCTACCAGCAGCGGCAGCGCATGGCCATGGAAAGGCATGGCGGTGGCATAAAAAATCGGCTTGCCGGGAACCAGCTGCTCGGGCTGCCGGACATAAGGCAGAATCTGCTCCAGCGGCTGCCGGGTACAACCGGCGAGTCCAGCCAGCGCCATGGAAGCGCCGGCCAGCTTAAGAAAGCCACGGCGCGAAACCGGATCGACCCATTCAGAAGCCTGGCGCGGGAATTCGCGCTCCAGCAGGTCGCCAAAAGCTTTCTGGTCAGCAAGTTCCTCCAAAGTACGCCAGTACTTTGGCCCTTTGGCTTCCGCCAGCTTCTTGCGCACGGTTTCCAGCTCCATGCTGGCCGGCTTGATCTGGTCGGCGGAAATCAGATTGGGATTTGAATCGCTATTGTTAGACATTCTCTTCCATTGTCTCCACCCTATCTATGACAAGTGGAGCAACTGGTTATGTCCTGCGACGTACGCAGGTGATATTCATTCCGTAATGCGGTACCCAGCACTAACTGGCTCGTGAATGTTTTCTTCTCGCTGCCAATCGTTACATCAACCGGATTCTCCGGGCTGGGCTGCTGATATTTCATGTTGAACACTTCTTGTTTCGGCCGCAGGAATTTTTCCGGCTGGCGATGACAATTCAGACACCACTCCATTTGCAGGGTGTTTTCCGCATACATCAGCGGCATCTCGTCCACCTGGCCATGACAGCTGTAACAGCCAACACCCTTGGCAATGTGAATACTGTGATTGAAATAAACAAAATCCGGCAGGTCGTGGACCCGCACCCACTTCAGCGACTCTCCGCTGCTGAAGCTGTAACGAATGGGTTCGAGCATGGCGGCGCTGGTCCAGATCTGCGCATGGCAGTTCATGCAGGTCTTGGTGGGCGGGATTCCGGCAAAGCTGGAATCCTCAACAGATGTGTGGCAATAACGGCAATCCAGGCCCAGGCCGCCGGCGTGGTGCTGATGGCTGAACGGGATGGGCTGCTCCGGCGCAATATGCTGCGTAGTGACATACGGCGAGCGCTGAAATTCCATGAGCGCCGCGCCCACAGCCGAAAGCAGAAGCACTACGCCAAGAATGCTGGCGCGCGCCAAAGTATTTGCACTACGGTGAAAGATCTGTGCCATTAGATATAAAAGTTCGCCCTGTTAAAACCGCAAGCACTTCTCTGCTAAGCGACCCGGCAGACCGCATAAATCCGTTGCGCTCAAGTCACTTGTGAAAACGGATGATTATAAACAAACTGTGACGAATTCAGCTACCCTCAGAACAAGAAATTGAAAAAATATTCTGAAAATGTTTCACAGGAAGCTTCCTGAAAATTTTCCAACCTGAATTTGACTTGCAACAATAGCATGCACGCAGCAATTTTTATCCGCAAATTTTTATTCGCGCGCAAAAAACAAACCAGCAGTACACGATCATGTACTAAGGTTACTTTGATCCGAATATCAAACCGCGAAAAACGCGCCACGCAATTTTGCGCGAGAGTCTTTTGAATTAGGAAAACCCAGCGCAGCAAAGACCAGGCAGTTCAGCAAAGCAATCCTTCACAAACAGAAAACGGCGAGATCCTGATTCAGATCTCGCCGCATGAGTTGTGAGCTGATTCGCCTGGCTACTGCACGTTTTTCTATTGAACGTGCACGGTTAGAGAAACATTATTATTGCCCTGGCTCAGGTCCTGTGTCTGCGCGCTGGTGCTGGCCTTGTTTACAACGTTGGCTCCGGAAGCGGCTGTCGCGCGCAGGTAAACGTTCACCCAGAAGCTCTCTCCGTTTGCCAGCTGGGTTTTTTTGCAAATTACAGTTCCGGTGGTTGCCCCAACGGCAGGCGTGGTGCATGAGGTGGCGGACTGGGTAAATATTTTGTCGAAGCTGTAGCCCGCCGGGACGGGGTTGCTGAAAACCACGTTGTCACTTACGTCCGGGCCAAGGTTAGTTACCTGGTCAAAGAAAGTAACCACCGCGTTTCGCGCTACGGTGGAAATATTGTCCGTCATCAAGAGGCGCAGATCACCGGCGATAACGACTTTGGCGATGAATCCGTCACTATTGCCCTTGAGACCGGGCTGGAAAGCGTCTGGCGTGACAGGATAATCCACATCTGTGGTGTTTCCCGCGACCCAGGCATTCCATGCCGGATCAATCACAATGGCATCCGCTTCTGTATTTTTGCTGCCGCCCAGCAGGGTTGAGTAATACAGCGACTTCCCGTCTGGCTGAAAAGCTGTGACAAAGGAATTGGTTGCGCCAGCCGGCAAGGTCTTCTTAAATGCGCTGGCTGTGGTGGGAAAGTTGCTGGAGATTGTGGTGCCGGTAACAAACATCATGCCGGCACTATTCAAACCGGACGCACTCAGCGTGTCAGCGTTGTTGCCGCCGAGCAAAGTGGAAAACACCAGGGTGCCGCCAGTTGAGCCCAGCTTGGTGGCATAACCGGATGTACAGGCTATTGCATTTCCAAAACCATCGGTGCAGGCTGCGGTTTTTGTAACCGCAGTCTGAAATGCGCCCGCGGTTGTGGGATAGCCCGAGAGTGCGCTGCCCGCAATATAGACGCTGTGCGCGGAATCAATGGCAATGCCCCTGACTCCATTTGAACCTTTCAGGATGGTAGAGAACAGCGCGCCCGTGGCCGTGGGATTCAGCTTGATTACAAATGCAGCACTCCCGGCGGCTGTGCCAAAAGCCACGTTATGCGGAAAACCTGCGGCTGAGCTTATGCCTGCGACATAGGCATCACCTGCGGCGTCAATCGCCACTGCCTGCGGTGTGGCGAAATCAGTGGTCCCGCCGAGATAAGTGGTGTAAACCAGTGAAGACGCCGGAGCTTTATTAGTATCAAACTTCGCAAGGAATCCACTTTGACTTGAATTCGGCAGCGTTGCCTGAAAAGTACCGGCAACGCCGGGCAGGCAAGGATTTATGGTTGTTCCCACCAGATAAAGATGGCCGGAGTCGTCAGAGATCATGCCCGAAGGCCGGGAATCAGTAAAAGTAGTGTCACAGCTTGACGGAGCTGTGTCGTCTGTGCGCGCATAAATGGTGGTGAATTGTTGCGTTGACCCATCCGGGCTGAGCTTGTCAACAAACATTCCCTGGTCAAAGCCATCGCCCGGGCCGGGAAATTCGTCTGAGGTTGTTTCAGCGCTATAGACGTCGCCGGCCGAATCCACCCACATGACTTCAACGAAGTCCCGTAAAAAAGTGGAGTACAGAAGGATTTTTCCTGAGGGATCGAATTTTGAAATGAAGCCGCTTTGCGTGGTGGCGTCTTCATGGAATACCACTTGAAGATTTGCAGTGCGATCAAAAGCACCGGCAGTGGTTGGATAATCCACCGCGCTGGTGGTGCCGCTTACATAAATGTTGTGGCTGGCGTCCAGGCCAATGTGCGTAATGAAGGTATCTGCTGGGAAGCTGAAACCCAGGTCAGTATCTTGTCCCGTGGCGCCGCCCAGATGCGTAGAGTAAGCCAGCACTGGATCGATCGTGACCGGCAGGCTGCGATCATATTTGCCAAGTTGAATGCCGAGCTTGTTCTCGCCCAGGAGCTGCCAGCTCGCCTGCACTGGCTTGCGCTGACCATTCACCATTTGCCACGCAACGGGCGCGGTCTCAAATAAATTTGTTTTGCCCAGCGTGAGCTGTAAATTTCCAGAAGGCTGCAGCGCAATGTGACTGATGCCTTCCATCCTTAAAGCGATCTGGTGCGAATCAGCGCCGGGAGCGAGGATGAAATCGTGCTCCAGATGGCGGCCCTGGCCGTAAAAGCGGACGTCGATGCCAGAATAAAGTCCGCTATATAGAAGAGAGCCATAGTTTTCTACGCCGGTAATCGACGTGCCAGGTTGATGGCTAAGATAATTGCTTTTTCCAACCAGCGTGTCTTCAGCTGTGATCTGCGGCACGGCAGCGTTTTCAAACAGCATGCGGAACGCGCCCAGATGCGGCACGGCTACTGTCATACCTTGATCGGTGAAGAACAAAGCGCCTTCACGGCTGCGGGCCATATATTTGACCTGAGGCGCAGTCTGTCCGCGGTTAATTTCAAAAGCGACAGGCATGCTGGGAGCAGCAGGACTGGTATTGGTGGCGGCGAAACCATTTACCGTATTAACTACAAGGTAAACAAGCAAGACGGAGCGAAGCAGCTTGAACATAGAAACTTCCTCTTGCACTATCACTGATTCCGTACAGGGGGCCGGTGGGGGATGTGCTGCCTACAAAAGATGTGAGCTCCTGAAGCAATGTTGCTCCTGCTTTGAAGATTCGTGGGGCGGCTCGATTGGAAAAGTTTTCATCGAATGCATGGCGCGCAGGTCAAACCGCTTTTAGTGAACTTCATCAATTTAGTTCGCCGCGCAGGCACCACTAGGTACTTAACCCTCATCTCACTTTCGGGCATGTGTGTTTCCTGTTAGCTGGGCCGGGCTATTTGATGGAACGCTGTATTTGTATTCACGCGCACTTTTACCAACCACCACGGGAGAATCCGTGGCTGGAAGCCGTGGAACGGCAGGACTCGGCTTATCCTTACCACGACTGGAATG
>DASZMF010000892.1:0-17824 GCA_035552035.1 Candidatus Angelobacter sp. | reverse complement strand
AGAGTCAGTTGCTCTGCCAGTTGAGCTACGCGCCCGTTACGTGGGGAAATTACAGAAAAGGAACAATCTTCAGGAAGACTCAACAAGTGTACCACAGCAGAATGCCCTGGGGACCAAGGCAAGAGACTTTGCTTTCGGCTGTTCTTGATCGCGCATTTCAGGGTTTCCGCTTGCTTATTTCCTACCTAAATCACCCCAAATCATCGGCAATTGCCGCGTTCACATCACTTAAATCCAAGTTCACAGATATTTAACGGCCTGTTCATCGCGCTTTAAAACGGCAGGTGTAAAAGTTATGAGTACGCTTTAGCACGGGCACGCTGGAGCGTATTCTCGAACCAGTATTTTTCTCTACAGAAACACTCCTTGGAAGGGCCCTCGACCTCGGGCCCATTTTTTTGCTCAGCACCCTGCGTATTCACACTGTCTTTTCAATGGGTTAGCACCCTGAATACCCTGCAATCTTATTCACACGATATTCACGTGACTGTCGCATGCGGTTAACCTTTGGTTGCTACAAATATGGTGCATGCAGAATGATTGCTTTGACACTCTCATTATTTCCGATCTGCATTTAGGTTCTGAGGTCAGCCAGGCTGGCGCGGCACTGGCGTTTCTGCAGTCTGTCCGGTTCAAGCGGCTGATTCTGCTGGGCGATATTTTTGCCGACCTCAACTTCCGCCGTCTTACCAAAGAACACTGGAAATTTCTGGGGCATATTCGCAAGCTTTCCAACCCTCGCCACGGCGTTGAGGTGGTCTGGGTTGAGGGCAATCACGATCATGGGCTTACTGAAGTTATGTCTCACCTGGTCGGCATTCCGGTGTACCAGGAATATGCCTGGACGTACGCCGGCAGAAAACATCTGGCCATACACGGCCACCAGTTTGACAGCTTTGCCATTGGAAATGTCTTCCTGAGCAAGGTTGGACAATTCATCTATCTGCAACTGCAGAAAATTGATTCCAAGAAAAAAAGGTTTGCCCGCTACCTGGACCGTCTGAACACCAGATGGTTACGGCTTTCAGAGCAGGTAGCGCATGGCGCGCTCAGTTACGCAAAACCTGGCAAGACTGAGCGCATCTTTTGCGGTCACACGCACGTTCCAATGGCCCGCGAACGTGATGGCGTGGAGTATTACAACACGGGCGCATGGGTTGACCAGCGGTGCACTTACATTTCGGTCGGCCTGGAAGGAGTCCAGATCCATGACTACATTATTTCCGAAATTGACAATCGTGATTCCGGCGAAGAACGAATCGCGGCTTTTGCCGACACTCCTGGAATCACTGTGCCAGCAGGATTATTCCCTGATGAAGTCTACGAAGGTATTCCTGGCTGATGCCGGCTCAACCGACGGCACACAGGATTTGGCCATGTCATTCGTTGACCGGCTTGATATTGAAGTGATCCCCGGCGGCCTGCCTTCCGTGGGGCGCAATGCCGGCGCAAAGCGCGCGACTACGCCTTACGTATTATTCATTGACGCAGACATGGAATTGAAAGATCCCACGCTGCTGCGCCGTGCCATGGAGCTTACAGAGCGCCGCAGTTTGCACTGCGTTACCACCAACATCTGGTGCTCGCAAGGATCGGCGCGCGACGCGATGCTTTATTTCCTGAACAACGTTGCGCAGTATGGATCTCTCATGGTCAAGCCCTTTAGCACTGGCATGTTCATGCTGTTTGATAAAGCCACGTTTGACGCCCTGGGCGGCTTCCATGAAAAAGCGCTCTATGCGGAAGATTATCTTCTGAGCAAAAAAGTGCGGAACCACAAATTTGGCATTGTGAATGGCAGCATACAGACCACAAATCGCCGCTTCCGCAGCATGGGCCACTGGACGATTGTGAGAATGTTCCTGAAAACCATGGTGAACTCCTGGAACGATAATTATTTTATGCATGACCACGGATATTGGCGGCAGAAGGTCTAGAATCCAAGTCAAGATGGATAAAGGCCCTCCCGACCCAAATTTTGTTGACCCCGGCTCCGTTGATCGAAGCTCCGTCGGCCCAAGTTCGGTCAACCCTATTTCTGGCGACCCGCGTTCTGTCAACCAAAGCCCCGTATTCCCTGCTGGCTTTGTATGGGGCGTGGCCACGTCAGCCCATCAGGTGGAAGGCGGCAATTTAAACAATCAATGGGCCGCATGGGAACAGCGCGGACGGATCAAATCAAAAGACAATGTTGGACAGGCGTGTGACTGGTGGCTCAACGCTGAGCAGGATTTTGACCTTGCCAAATCACTGGGCGTGAATGCACTCAGGCTCTCAGTGGAGTGGAGCCGCATTGAGCCGCAGGAAGGCGTATGGGACGAATCTGCGCTGGCGCGCTATCGCGAGATGTTGAAAGCGCTGCACGCGCGCGGCATGAGGCCGCTTGTAACACTGCATCACTTTACTAATCCGCAATGGTTTGAGGAAAAGCAGGCCTTTGCCAACCCTGATTCTGTGCGGCTGTTTCAACGCTTTACGCAACGCGTGGTGGCCGCGCTGGGCGATCTTTGCCATGACTGGGCCACGTTCAACGAGCCCAACGTCTATACGTCACTGGGATATTTTCTGGGCGAATTTCCTCCCGGCAAAAAAGGGCGATTCATTCAGGCTGCGCACGTTACTCGCAATCTTTGCCTGGCGCATGCGGGCTGCGTATAAAACCATTCACTCGTTGCAATCCAACGCCAATGTTGGATGGGCGCAGCATTATGTTGTCTTCAAGCCGCGCCGGCCGGAGTCTGGGCTGGACCGCTGGCTTTCTGAGTTTATTGATCGGCGATTCAATGACAACTTTGCTGAGGGCATCCGCAGCGGGCGGGCGCCCTTTCCTCTCAATAAATTTGGCTTTACTCTGCCGGAGGTAAAAGGCACCTGCGATTATGTGGGTATCAATTATTACAGCCGGCTGCGCGTAGGCTTTGAGCCACGAAGCCCCAAGACTTTGTTTTTCCAGATCACCGTGCCGCCGCACAAGCCGCAGGGAGACTCCGGCATTGAGGTCCCTTATGGCGAGGTTTATCCCGAGGGGTTGCGCCGCGCCGTGGAACATTTTGCTGACTTCAAGAAGCCAATCTACATTCTGGAAAATGGCGTGCCAGACCGCGAGGACAGGATTCGTCCGTGGGCCATTGAATCAATTGGCGAGCAGATGCGCGGCTTGCTGGCTGAAGGCGTGGACCTGCGCGGCTACTTCCACTGGAGCCTGGCTGACAACTTTGAATGGAATGAAGGCTGGCACCTGCGCTTTGGGCTCTATGACCTGGATCCCCTAACGCAGATTCGCACGGCCCGCCCAAGCGCGGAGCATTACGCGCGGTTAATCAGAGAGAGCATGGGGCAAGGTGGAGCGGTGAGCGCGGGTCGTCCAAATGAGATTGCAGCGGAGACAATGGCGTCAGAAATTCTGGTGTCAGAGGCTGCGGGCACACGCCAGAATGGCGCTCATCTTAACAAGACGATTGGAAATGAAGAGTTAGCGGGCGGGATGGTGGCTGAGAACAAGAGCGGCTTCCGCAAATAAAGCCATCAGAACCAGACCATCCGTGGGTGCGGGCCAGCCCAGGCCAAACCGCAGATACACCCAGGCGACAAGCGATCCGGGCAGCACTAGCCAATACAGCTTGCGGCGGAAACGGCTTACGTGTAAATGTGCAGCTTCCATAACTTCTCCATCTAAACTACAGAACTTTAAGCGGTGTTACTCACCACCGCAAGGGCGACGCGAGCCAGCCGGATCAAGCCGGGCCAGTTCCAGCAGGGCAAAACATTTGGCGTCTTCTTTGCGCGCAGTCTCATGCAGTACCACAACTTCGCCAGATTCCTGAATCTCGCAACGCCAGAGATTCGGTGCTCCGGGGCTTTGCGGCTTAATTTGAGCCTGATATGGCGGTTGAACAATGCGCATGTATATCTCTCCTGGGAAGAATCTAAGGTGAGGCGCTTACTTCTCACCCGATATACCCTTATTACACTCTCGTTTTGGGAATCCAATTGTTAATAACGTGTTAAAAAATGGCTGGCCCTGTGGAATACCTGGGTGATTTGAACCTTGGAAGGCGACGAGAGTTGCCAATCGTAAATATATGAAAAATAACTACTTAGCTGAAACTTCCGCAGGAGCTTGGATTTTCACCGGAGAGAGCGGCTCAGCTCCGGGTATGGCGGACTTGATGTTCCAGATTTCGCGGGCATATTCGGAAATGGTGCGGTCACTGGAGAAAAAGCCGGTACGCGCGACATTAAGAATGGACTTGGCTGTCCACACGGCTGGCTCCTGGTAATCTTTTTCCGCGCGATGGCTAGCTTCAATGTAAGACGACAAATCAGCCAGATGGAAATAGCGGTCACCGCGGTCGAGCAGTTCGTCTACGATCCAGCGAAATAGTCCGGGTTCGTCCGGGCAGAAGCGGTTTGAGCCCAAGCTATCGACCACACGATGCACGATCGCGTCTTTGTCATAGACTTCGCGCGGATGGTAACTCCGGGATTCCTGGTACCAGCTCACGTCTTCACGCGTGAGGCCAAATGTATAAATATTGGCCTCGCCCACGGCTTCCATAATTTCAATGTTAGCTCCGTCGAGCGTGCCCAGCGTGAGCGCGCCGTTCATGGCCAGCTTCATGTTGCCGGTGCCTGAAGCTTCCATGCCGGCCGTGGAAATCTGCTGGCTGAGATCAGCGGCAGGCATAATAATTTCTGCCAGCGAGACGCGATAGTCAGGCACGAAGACGACTTTGATCCGGTCTTTGCAGCGCGGATCAGTGTTCACTACCTGTGCGACATTATTGATCAGCTTGATAATCTGCTTGGCGGCCCAGTATCCCGGCGCTGCCTTGCCGGCAAAAATATATGTGCGCTGAATCTGCGAGTCGGTGCCGTCATCCACCATGCTCATGTACTCGTGAATTACGCGCATCACGTTGAGCAACTGGCGTTTGTATTCGTGTATGCGTTTCACGTGAACATCAAACATAGAATGCGGATCTATCGCTACGGCCGTGGTGTTAAAGACTTCACGCGCCAGCTTTTCTTTGTTGCGGCGCTTGATCTCCTGAAATTCGTTGAGGAACGCAGGATCGTTCACGCCTTTTTCAATGGCGCGCACGCGTTCAAGATCGGTAATCCATTCCGGCCCAACGGCGCGGGTGAGCAAGGCAGCCAGGCCAGGATTGGCTTTCAGTATCCAGCGGCGCGGCGCAACTCCGTTGGTCTTGTTGCTGAAGCGCTCTGGCCATAGCTGGGCGAAGTCCGGCACCAGCGAGCTTTTGATCAAATCTGAGTGGAGTTGAGAAACACCATTTACTGCGTGACTGCCGACGATGGCCAGGTTCGCCATGCGAACATACTTCTCCGGGCCTTCTTCAATAATGGACATGCGACGCTGCTTGTCGAGATCAGTGGGCCAGCTGCGCGTGATGGTGCGGAGAAACTGATAATTGATGCCGAAAATAATTTCCATGTGCCGGGGCAGCACGCGCTCCATGAGCGAAACAGGCCATTTTTCCAGGGCTTCCGGAAGCAGCGTGTGGTTGGTATAGCCGAGCGTGGCCACGGTTAGCTCCCAGGCTTTGTCCCAATCGAGCTGGAGCTCATCGACCAGCAAGCGCATCAACTCAGCTACACATAGGCTGGGATGCGTGTCATTCATCTGCACGGCGACTTTGTTCGGAAGATCGTCAAAGCCGGAATGCGTAGCCACGTAATGGCGCAGGATATCGCGCAGCGCGCAGGAGACCAGAAAATATTCCTGTGTAAGGCGCAGCTCTTTGCCGGAGAGAACAGAGTCAGACGGATAGAGCACGCGCGAAATATTTTCTGAGGCAATCTTTTGCTCAACCGCGCGAATGTAGTCGCCACGGTTGAAAATCTCGATGTCAAAATCTTCTGAGGCGCGCGCGGTGAAGAGACGTAGAAAATTGACCGTGCTCCCGCCGAAGCCGGCCACCGGCATGTCATTGGGCACGCCCACAACAATTTTGCTATCCACCCAGCCCTGGCGGCGATTGCCCTGCGAATCTCGCGAGGACTGTATGCGTCCATAGAGCGGAACCGCGCAATAATCCTGCGGACGCTCGATATAAAACGGCGTTCCCTCAGACTTCCAGCGGTCCGGTTTTTCTTTCTGGAAGCCGCCGACAATTTCCTGGCGGAACATGCCGTATTCGTAATCGATTCCGTAGCCGAAGCCGGGCATACCCATGGTGGCCAGTGATTCCAGAAAGCACGCAGCCAGACGCCCGAGGCCGCCATTGCCGAGACCAGCGTCTGGCTCAACTTCTAAAACGTCTTCCAGCTTGATGCCAAATTCGGCAAGAACGGTGCGGCATTGATCGTTGAGTCCCAGGTTGCAGAGATTGTCACTGAGCCAGCGCCCCATGAGGAATTCCATGGAGAGATAGCCGAGCCGTTTCACCTTCTGCTCACTATAACGCTGCTCGGTTTTGAGCAGGGCGTCAATCAGGAAATCACGAATCGTGAGCGAGAGTGGCTTGTATAGTTCCTGCGGAAAAAGATTGGCTTCAGAGCGAGCGAGCGTGTAATGGATATGCCGCAGGATGGACTGACGCAGCGGTTCTGGATCGAACGGGATTCCGGTCAATGAATCAGCGGACATTCTGGGTCGAAGGTGCGCGTTCTGCCAAACGCAGGAGCCGCGCTACCGCATCTAGTATGGCACACAGCGCGCTCCCAACGCACTCAGGTGAAATACCTTGTTTTGTTAAAACTCACTAACCGAACAAGGTTAAGAGAGTTGCGGCCTCTTCCGATGCCAGTCTGTCTGGCGCTGATAGATGCGCGCTGCCTGAACGACTTTGGCGTCATCGAGTCCGCGGGCAATGAACTGAATGCCCACAGGCAAGCCGTGCTGGCCAAAGCCGCAAGGCACGCTGATGGCGGGCAGTCCGCAGATATTGCCGATGCCGCCAATGGGATCGGCAAAGCTAAGCTCCTGGTCAAGATTGGCGTCAGTTCTGGGCGCAGTCACGGGAAGCGTGGGCGTAGCCAGCACGTCAACGTGGGCAAAAATTTCTTCCATCTTCTTTTGCAGGACGGCGCGGATGCGCTGCGCCAGGATGAAATCTGAGGCGCTGATCTCTTCATTCATATAGCCGCCGATTTTTCCCAGCGGATCATTCAACTGGGCCACGCGTCCGGAATGAATGAGCTCGCGAAACGCGGTTGCGCCTTCCACGGAGACGATGAGTCCGGCAGCGATTTCCCAGGGACCGTCAGGCAATGAAATATTGGTGAGCGCGACCGACGGGCTTTTTTCCAGGACCTCGCGGGCGGCCATGGCGGCCTGATTTACGTCAGGCGAAATTTCTTTCCACTGGTTCGCGAGCCAGCCCACGCGCAGTTTGCCGCGCGGCTCTTCAGCGCCAGAATATTTTGCTTCGGCCTCAGGCAGCGAGCCGAGATCTTCCGGATCGTGTCCGGCAAGAATTTTCAGCAGCAGGTCACAATCTTCCACGCTGCGCGTGATGGGGCCGATCTTGTCCATGGTGTAAGCCAGTGCCATGGCGCCGGTGCGGCTGACACGGCCGTAGGTGGGGCGCAAACCGCTGAGACCGCAAAATCCTGAAGGGCAGAGAATGGAGCCCCACGTCTCTGTGCCAATGGCAAACGCCGCCAGCGCACCGCCGGTGATGGTGGCGGAACCACTGGAAGAGCCGCAGGTCCAGTAGTCGAGATTCCAGGGATTTTTTGCCGCGCCTGTGGCGGAGGCCGAAGGGAAACGATATCCCATGCCGCCGGCAAGTTCGATCATGGCAGCCTTGCCGAGCAAAATTGCTCCGGCTGCTTCCAGCTTTTTGATCACGACAGCGTCATAGTCAAAGCGCTGGTCTGAGTAAGGCCGCGCGCCCCAGGTTGTGGGATAGCCCTTTACGGCCAGCAGATCTTTGGCGGCATAAGGAATGCCATGCAGTGGGCCGCGATATTTTCCAGCGGCAATTTCCTTTTCTGCGGCATGTGCCTGCTTGAGCGCCAGGTCCGGCGTGAGCGTGGCATAGGCATTTAATTTTGGGCCCAGATTGCGGCTGCGCTCCAGATAGCTTTCCGTCAGCTCAACCGGAGAAAGCTGGCGCGCCCGGATACGTTTGGAAAGTTCGGTAACGGAAAGAAAGAGAATGTCTTCGCTGAGCATTATTTCTTCCCTCCCATATCCTTATGGAGCTTTGCTTCATCGGGAGCTGCGCTGAAGGTGTCGGCGGGTTGGTCGCCGTTATCCAGCTTGAAGGTGCGCATTTTTTCCAGGCCTTCCTGCGATTCAGCCATGATCCGGTGAATGTCGGCCTTTTGCTCTTCGCTGAGCTTGTCACCATATTTGCGGATGATGGAAGCCACCTTCATCTCGACTTCCGCCTGGGCCGCCGGCGTGAGCTTGGCCATGGCGGCCTGGATTTTGGCGTCCAGGGCCTGGGCGTCAGAAGTCGGCGCTGCCGCACTTTGCGACAAAAGGTCATCCGGCACGACGGTTATGGATAAGGCTTTCTCAGGTAAAACCAGGGCAGTTACAGCGGCGGCCGCGCCCAGGGCAAACTGGCGGCGGTCCATGGAAAACTTGGGCATCCCATCTTCTCCGGGGTTCATAAATGCTAACGCACAAAAGACTACGAAGGCTAAGCGGCGAGAGTACATGAAGGCCAAAGAAGCGTCAAACCCGGAGCTGCTGGCGTGCATCCTATGTACTGCCAACTCTCGTCTAAGTCCAAGTTCTCGGATGGTACCGTTATGGCACGTTGGATCGCTTTTGACCAGGAAACCACCTCCCTTTTACGCTCCGCTCTCGCGCAAGGCACAAGGATTGAGACGCTTCGCCGCGGGCCGGTTGACTACGCGCTGGCCCGGCCAGGCTCTGTGATAGCGGTTTTACCCGCTACCGGAAGCGGCAGCGCCGGGATTGCCATCTTCCGCAGGGCCAAAACTGTGGTGGCTCCTCAGCGCAAAACCAGCGCTTTACCGGAACGCGGCGTACAGTCAGGCACACGCGCCGGGGGCTTCCTGGGATTGAGTGATGAAATGGCCGAGGAAGACACGCAAGCCAAAAAGGGCTGGTGGCGGAAGTTCTGGGATGAATAATTTTTAGCCGCGAATTTTACGCGAATGGTCGCGAATCGGCTTTTTTCTGAAATCTCGAAGCGTAGCGAGAGATCGCTATGAGCACGAGTATCTTCGGATTTCCTTTACCCACTGCGCACCAATTGGATTTTTCCTGGCGCCACTGGGCTTTAAGCCAGCAATGTGATCTGTTCAGACAAGCTGGTTTCTTCGTGAACCTAAAACAGTTTTAAAGCTGATAGGGATCCCTTGCTACGCTTCGGGATTACAGAAAAAGCTACGCTGAATTTCAGAGAGAGACCTCCGTCAAACTTTCAGAAAAAACTAAAAAGTAAAAGACAGCCCAGCGCGCAGCGAGCGGGCGGATTGGACCATATAGATGGTGCGTCCGTCCTGGCCCATGACTGGGACATAGCCTTGTGCGAGCAGGTTACGCAGGTCAATGAGGGCGTCCATTTTGGCGGGGATGAATGAGGTACCGGGGATCGGCTGGCGGATAAAGAGGCTCAGATAAGGATCGGTCTGGCCGGGTGAAGCATTAAAGGCGTCCACAGAAGAGAGTGCGCCGCTGCCGCTGGTCCATTTATAGGAAGTTATCCAATGGGTGCCGGTGGCGGGAATGCGTCCGGAGAGCTTGGCGCCTACGGAATTTTGCCGGCTGGTGGAAAGTGACTGTGCCAGGCTCAGCCAGTCTGTGGGTGAGTCGGCGACGATTGCCTGGCCGGTGGAGTAATCCACGGTGGCCGTAAGATCGTCAGAGATTTTGCGCTGCACTACCACACGTGCTCCGGTGCTGTTCACGCCAGGGCCGTAGGCATAAGAAAAAGTGTCAGAGTAGATGTCTGGCAGCACATCATCAGAATAGCTTGAGGGGTCGCCTGCGCCGGTGAGCACCGCGTTATGCACGTGGTCATAAAATGCGGCGACTTGAATGCTGGTGTCTCCCATGCGGCGGGAAACGGAAAGCTCGTGATGCGCGGCTTTCTCAACTTCAGGATTGCCGTTGAGCAAGGCCATGCGCGGGCCGGACTCACTGAGGTCCGCGGGAGCTGAGTCAAAGCCTTTGGCGGTACGCGTGTCAGGCTCAGAGGTAGCGTAGCGATATTCCACCACCATGTTGGGCGAGAGATGCACGGCGATCTCTCCATGTGGACGAAAAGCCGTTACACGGTTGGCAAACTCCATGGACTGCATGTCCGCGCCGTACGCCAAATCAATAAATCCCGCCAGCGTGACGCTGTCAGAGCTGCTCATTTCAATCGCGGAGTAGGGCGAATTCAGAACAGCCGAGCCGGGCGTGGCAAAATGCCGGTAGGTGACGGTAAAAGTGGGTCGCGAGGTGTCCCCGACATTGTGCGCGTAGGAAGCACGAAGGACACCCGTTGGATCAGCCGATGACGATCCGATATTGCCATCCAGAGAGAGTTTGCCGGAAGAGAAAATGGATTTTTCCAGCGCAAAGGCGGTGGTCATATCGCCGGCGCTGCCAAACCCGCCGGCTTCAGCGCCAGCCATGAATGCGACGCTGCCTTTCAGCGCATGATCACTGCTGCCAATCTCAGAATTGCTGTGTGAAACTACCACAAGCGAGCCGCCATCACCGGCACCGTCATTCTCTTTATCTTTTTCCAGCACTCTCAGGATGGGGCGGTTGGTGGTGGAGCGAAGCGCCCAATGCCAGTCATCTGGCTCTTCCGCGTCAGACCGGCGGGCAGGCATAACTTTAAGCGCGTCCGCCAGGGTGTTTACGGTGAGATTAATAATGAGGTGCGCTCCGGCACGAAGAACCACGTCTTCACGCAGAGAGGGCAGGAACGCAGCTGTGGTGACTTTTACCTGATAGGTCCCGGCGGCCAGGTTGTTGGCTTCATAGTAGCCGCGTGAATCAGTGAAAGCCGTGGTGCCTATTTTGACGGCGGAGACAAATACCTCCACCACCGCGCCCATTTGCGGGACTCCAGAGCTGTCTTTCACGTATCCCGCAATGGCTCCACCGCTGGCGGCGCGCAAGGGCGCCCAGGCCAGAAGGACTACCAATAGACATCCGAATTTGCGGGTCATATCCACAACCTCAATAAAAGTGGGAGTCCCTTTTATTGCTGGACCAACGTATTGCTGGACCTAATTGAACCTTATTGCAAAACAACGAACTTCGCCGTGGGCGAAATCGTCTGTTTAGAAATCTGGTCGTTCACTTTAATGGTTACCTGGTATATGCCCGGATCAAGCTGGCTCAGCTGCAGGGTCTTACCCAGGGTCACCTGTTCGCCGATGTTGCCCATCTGGGCCGTTGATTCCGTGAAGTCTAACACATGCTGCTGCGTCGCGGTATTGACAACTTGATATTCCACCGTGGCCGAGGGTTTGTTGGTCTTCTGGTCAACGCCCAGATTGTAAACCTGCATCCAGAAATTGACTTTTTCCTTCTTATTAAACGAAGCTGGTTTGCCGTCAGAAGGCTGCACCTTGGGACGGACCTTATTGGTGCCGATCACAAAGTTTCCGGTGCCAACTTCGCGGGCCGGCACAGGCTCCATCTGGTCGGCAAGAATCAGGCTGGAAGCCGTAAGCTTCTCGTCGCCATACTCAGGCACGGTATAGCTGCGGCTGAAGATGCCGGTTTTATCGCCGTTTACGTCCTTCATCACCACGTCAAGGCGATAAAGTCCCGGACGCATGGGCAGCGCTTTCCAATACAACGCGACGTTGCCAATTTCCTTTTCCAGCAACTCGGCGGGGATATCACGACGCAGCGTCTCTTCAAAAGTCTGCACGATCTGGCCGCCCAGCTTGGTCAGCTGGCCGTACACATTGACCACTGCGCGCTGAACGCCATCTTTATTGGCGAAAGTCAGGCTCTTGAGCGGCACTTGCAGTGTGATGGGAACCAGAACGGTGTCTGACGTCAGCTTGACGTAGTCCACCTGCACGTCAAACGGCAAGAGGTTGGTGCGGAATTTGTGGCTTACAAGTTCGTTTTGCAGATCTTTGAATTTGACATCGGGTGCGCGCTGCAATTTCGCGAACGTTTCCATGCGGTCAAATTGCTTGGTCTGATTGTTGCCGTTGAAAGGACCTGCGCCAATGGACTCAAGGCCGCCGCGGAAACGGTCAGCTTTGTTGGCCTGGCCCATTTCTTCCATGGTGGTCAGGCCGGCGTTGGGCACGTGCAGGAGCGCATCTTTTTTCGAGCGGTCCAGTGTCATTTCATACGCACCGCAACCGCAGTCGTCCACAAATTCAATTTCAATTTCCTGGCCAATACCTTCCAGATAGCGATAGCGCCAAATTTCGAACGGGAAAGTGGAGGTCTGGCCGCCACCTTCTTCCGGCGTGCGCTCATACGGGCCGCCCATGGGATGGGCATCGATGGAGGTTGGCTTGCCAAACATTATGTAAATTTTTCCGCGATCAGTGCGCCAGCCAGGCATGCCTGCTGCATAGTGTTCATTGGCGTAAGCGATGCGGCGGTAGTGCTCTTCCTTGAATTCATTTTCCGCGGTGTCCGGCGTGGGATCGCGGCGCTGCCAGAAGCCTTCAATAAATACGTCGCGCTCGGCGTTGTTGGAAAGTTTTTTGAACGCCGACAACTCTTCATCGGTGATGATCCAGCGGACGTCTTCATCCAGCCACTTCTTATAGACACCGCCCAGCTTTTCCTTGCCGGCATCTTTGTCATCCGCTTTTCTCTGGCGAGTCAACGGATCCTGCTGGCCATCGGCTGACTTCTGCGCTTTCGCATCAGCCGGTTTAGCTTTGCTATCTGCCGGTGCATTTGCTTCCTGTGCCTGAACTAAAAAAGATCCGGTAACGACAAAAATAAATACGAATAAGAAATATTGAAGACGGGGGTAATTGGAAACCACTTTAGGCACTCCTTCGAGCTTACAGATACTCGCGATTTTAAGTCTTTCACTACCCATAATCAAGGATGGAAAGCCAAACCGCCCCTTTTCTCAATTTCATGCAAAAACAGTGCCTAAGGCCTTTTTTATCCCCGAATTTGGTTTTTACCCTTTACAAATGATCTAGCACCGGCAAACCACTTATCGTTATAATCACAGGGATACCCGCCACTACAAAAAAGTACGATTGCTACAGTTACACCTGCCTGACGGAAGGAACTTTTCCAGTGTCTCCGGCGTATATAAGGTGTTCTCAATGAGCCAATGTGGTGTGCCGGAAGGTAACGCATGAACGCAAAGAAGATATTCATCATTTTAGGCGTCCTTATATTGCTGGGCGCGATTGTTGGTTTCACCGTCAACCAGAGCCAGAAAAGCGTGGTGACAGTGCAGACCGGCAAGGTCGTGAAACAGGATATTTCGTCCCAGGTCACTGCTTCCGGCCAGATTAAACCAAAGACCATCGTGAACGTGGGCGCGAATGCCATGGGACGAATTGTCCGCCTGTACGTAAAAGAGGGCGAGAAGGTCAAGAGAAACCAGGTTCTGGCCCAGCTGGAAAACGTGCAGTCCGCCGCTGACGTTGAAATGACGCGCGCCACCCTGGCCAGCAGCCAGACAGACTCGATTGCCGCCTCCGCGGCGCTCAATCTGGCCCAGGCACAATTCAAGAGCAGTGAAGCCGACCTGGCGCGCACCAAGCTTGACTATGATCGCGCCCAGAGTCTCTACAAAGACCAGCTCATTGCCAAGGCCGACTTCGACATTAAAAAAGGCGCCTACGAAGTGGCCGAAGCCGCCCACGCCCAGGACGCAGCCCGCATTGCGCAGAACAAAGCGCAGCTTGATTCCGCCAACGGCCGCGTGAACCAGTCTCGCGCCTCGCTGCGCCGCGTGGATGACATTTTGAGCAAGACCACCTACACCGCACCTTTTGACGGCACGGTAACGAATCTTCCCGTCCACGAAGGTGAAACGGTGGTAATGGGTATCCAGAATTCGCCGGGCAGCACCCTGATGACCGTGGCCGACATGGGCGTAATCACGGCAGAAGTACAGGTGGATGAAACAGATATCGTCAACGTAAAACTTGGGCAATCCGCTGAAGTAACGATTGACGCGATTCCCAACCAGACTTTCAAAGGTCAAGTCACGGAAATCGGCGACAACGCCATTATCCGCTCCACCGGCGTTTCTACTTCAGAAAGTCTAGCGGGCAGCCAGGAAGCGAAAGATTTCAAAGTGGTCGTGACTCTAATCAACCCGCCAGACAATCTACGGCCGGGACTTTCTACTACCGCCAAAATCACCACCGGGCAGGAGCATGACGCAGTTTCCATTCCTATACAGGCCATCACCATGCGTGACAAAAATGACCTGGACACGGAAAAGAAACCCGCCAAGGTTGTGGACAAAACCGCGCCTGCCGCGGCCCAGGCCAAGAAGGAAAATACTGATATTCAGGGCGTTTTTGTCATCAAAAACAAGAAGGCCGAGTTCCATGAAGTGGTTACCGGCCTGACTGGGTCAACGGAAATCCAGGTAAAAAGCGGCGTGGCCCCGGGCGACGAAATCATCACTGGCAGCTACAAAGTACTCAAGACCCTGCGCAATGGCGCCGGCGTAAAGGTAGATAATTCGTTGGTCAGCAAGGGCGAGTCGTAACCCTCGCGGCTTTGAACCGTCTAACAGGAAGAGTGGGGTTCTGTTGTGGCAGCAGACCAGGAGAAAAGCATGGCAACACAAGTCGCGGATATTTCTGACCGGGTGATTGCACCACCACCGCAGAATTGCATCATCTGCACCGAGGATCTCTGGAAGACATACCAGATGGGAACGGAGCAGGTACACGCGCTGCGCGGAGTCAACCTGCGGATTGATCGCGGCGAATACGTTGCCATCATGGGCCCGTCCGGCTCCGGCAAATCCACGCTCATGAACCTCATCGGCTGCCTGGATACTCCCACGCAAGGCCGCTACTGGCTCAACAGCAACCTGGTCAGCGAGCTCGATGACGACGAACTGGCCCGCATTCGCAATAAAGAAATTGGCTTCGTATTCCAGACGTTCAACCTGCTGGCCCGCGCCACCGCGCTCCACAACGTTGAACTGCCATTGATCTATAGCGGCACGCCCTCTGACGAACGCATTACCCGCGCCAAAGCAGCGCTCACGGCCGTTGACCTGGGCGAACGCATGAACCACAAGCCCAATGAACTCTCCGGCGGACAACGCCAGCGCGTCGCCATTGCCCGCGCCCTGGTCAATAATCCGTCCATCATCCTGGCCGACGAGCCCACCGGCAACCTGGATTCACAGACCGGAAACGAAATCATGCGCCTCATGGAAGATCTGCACAAAAAAGGCAATACCATTGTGCTGGTCACCCATGAAGCCGATATCGCCGAACACGCTTATCGCGTGGTCCACATCAGAGACGGCGTAGTCGCCAGCGACGAACGCAGGAAATAGTCGAGACAAAACTTTAGCCGCAGATTTGCGCGGATGAACGCAGATTTAAAGGGACGCAGGTGCGTCCCTTTTGGTTTTTATCTGGGATGTCGACGAAACCATGAGCCAATTTTTAGAAAACGCTAATACAAGCCCGCTGGTTTCCAGATCAAAGCACAATAGCTTCCCGCGCAATCAAAACTCAGTACGATAGATCGCTCAATATTCGTTTCTTTGTTAAGTAGCCAATCTCCCTGCCGATAAACAATTCGTCACCAGCCAAACGCCCCCTCTTGCTCTGTCTGCAATCACGCAGCGCGGCGGCGACTTAGGCCGGATGTAAAGCTCCAGGGAGAAGCTCACGTCTTATGCACGATCTGTCATGCCCCACTCAGAAACATCTTATTTTTGATCAACCAAAAAAGAACCATCACCTCACAAAAATTGCCTGCCTGTTGTTTTTAGTGGTGGGAGTTTTCGCTGCTCCGGCATTCGCAGCGCCAGGAGCAACCATCACTCTTGTTCCCGGAATCCGCACACTGGCCGGCACCGGCAGCCCGGGACTCGCTACCAGCCCAACGCAGGCAAATGCCGCGCCACTTCTAGGCCCCGTCGGCCTGGAGACAGATGCTGCAGGCAATGTCTATCTGGCAGATGGACAATTTAACACGGTGTGGAAGATCAACCGGCAAACCGGGATAATGGCGATTATCGCCGGCATTCCCGGACCGAGCGGGCAAACAGGCGATGGCGGCCCGGCTACCAGCGCGAAATTTCGCGGCCCCGAAGGCCTCAGGCTCGACCAGGCGGGAAACCTTTATATAGTCGATACCGGCAATTTTGCGGTCCGCAAAGTTGATACCAACGGCATTATCACCACATACGCCGGAAGGCTTCACGTCTCCGGCTATACGGGCGATGGCGGCCTTGCAACCAGCGCAACTCTTGGCGGCCCTTCTTATATCGCGCTTGACCAGGCAGGCAATCTTTATATTTCTGATCTCATCAACAACGTAATTCGCAGGGTGGACGCAACCACGCACATTATCACCACCGTGGCGGGCAACAATACTTCAGGATTCAGCGGTGATGGCGGCGCAGCCACCAGTGCCCAGTTGAACTCACCCAATGGGCTGGCTTTTGATTCAAAGGGCAATCTTTATATTTGCGATCGCGGCAATAACGTTGTTCGCGAGGTAGCGGCAGGAACAGGAATTATTACCACGGTCGCGGGCACCGGCGGGTCATCCGGATCAACAGGCGATGGCGGCCCGGCTACCAGCGCGCTCTTGAATTTCCCCTGGTCCATCACCATGGACAGCAATGACAACCTCTATATTGGCGATTTTCTGAATGGCGCGGTCCGTAAAGTGGATGCCATTTCTCAGAGCATTACCACTGTGGCTGGAGTAAATGGCAGCCAGGGCAATAGCGGAGATGGCGGCCCGGCAACCGAAGCGCAAATTTCTAACCCAACGGATCTGGCCTTTGACAATCTGGGCCACCTTTATATAGCGGATCTCATCAGCACGACTGTCCGGCAAGTCGACTTTCAATCAAGCTTTCCCAACACTGCCGTGGGCTCCACTTCAGCTTCACAGAATCTGATTCTTCATGTTACGGGAACATTAACCATCAACAGCATCACCGTACCAAACTCTCAAGGCGGCAATGCGGAGTACGCCGTTGGATCTCTGACGGGTACTGGCTGCAGTGTTGGGTCGCAAATGGTTGCAGGATTGGGGTTCAACTGTGTATTGCCCGTGACTTTCAGTCCTGGCTATCCTGGATCACGGCGCGTTCCGCTGGTCATTTCAGCAACGGCCAGTTCAACCGCAAAGACTTTTAAGCTTGGTCTGACTGGAGTCGGACTTGGCCCGCAGGCAGGATTCACTCCGGCGCTAATCACCACCGTGGCAGGAAACGGAACACTGGGTTACGCCGGTGATGGCGGCGTTGCTACTGCCGCTGAATTCCAGCAGCCCTCTGCGGTTGCAGTGGATTTTCAAGGCAATCTTTTTATCTCTGATTTCAGCAAAGACGTGGTTCGCCGCGTAGATGCTTCCACAAACATCATCACCACAATCGCCGGCGATGGAACTCCGGGCTATAGCGGAGATTCTGGTGCAGCATCAGATGCCACTTTGGATTCTCCCTCTGGACTCTCTTTGGACAGCATTGGCAGTCTCTACATCAGTGATACCGGCAACCAGGGTGTTCGCAAAATTGACGCGATCACAGCAAACATTACAACGTTTGCCGGCGACGGACTGGCCAACTACACAGGCGATGGCGGAATTGCCAATGCCGCCGCGCTGAGTTCACCCAAAGACGTGGCTTTTGACAATGTTGGCAGCCTCTACATTGCTGATTTTGCCAATAATGCCATTCGCAGAATCCAGGTAACG
>DASZMF010000891.1:0-1642 GCA_035552035.1 Candidatus Angelobacter sp. | reverse complement strand
TCCGGCAGAGCGTGGGTTGCGCCGGTAAGCGTAACGTCACGAATGGTTAGGCTGGCGTTATCGACCTTGAATTTGTAAGAGCTGGAGGCCTGGCCAAAGTCTCCGGCGAGCATGTAAGAGACTTCGCTGGGGAACCCTTTGGCGGCAAGAAATTTGGTGAGAGCCGCGGAGACTTCGTCTGACATGTGGCCGGAAGAAGGCAGTTGGCCGTTATAGAGAGGAATGGCCTGATGCACGGCCTGCTGCAACTCGCTCTCACTGATCCAGACAAAGTTTTCAAACACAGCGGGAAGAAATTTGTCGGCGTCGGCGACCTGGAAGTCAGCCTCAAGGCCTTTGCCGCCGATGACAGGCTTAAAGAGAAATTGCACAGTGGCGAAAGCTCCGCTGTCTCCCAGGCGATTGGCGGCGCTTTGCAGATCGTCCACGGTGACCTGCGTGTTCACGGTGAGCCCGGTGGCGCGCACCAGGTCGTCTTCTTTATAGCGAGTGGAGCCGGTGATGACAACGCGCGCGAGGTTGAACTTGTCTTTGTCGGTGGCTGCATCGGTATCAGTGGCGCCAGCCAGCGCGGGCAGTAAGCAGATGAGAAAGAAAAGTGCGCGTCGCGTAAAGGGCATAAGGGAAAGAGTATTGTGCCTTGAAAGTTGCTGTCTGGCTAGCTGCGGTTAGAACGCCATAAACTGCAGGCTCTTGCGCCTGTCCTTGCGGGTGAATGGGCGATTCATGAATTCGATCATGGGCGTCATGGCGGCAAAACGTTTGGCAATCTCCGCCACCATTTTGGGCGAGGTCACCAGCTTTATGTCCAGCGAACATTCCAGATACCACTGCTTATGGCGGAGCAGAGATTCCGCTGGATGGTCTTCAGCATATCCTTTGGGCATGCGGCTGAGTTGTGTACCCTGCAGGCCGCCGGTAAGGCGCTTGAGTTGCTTCTCGGCCAGGATTGCCTGAAATTCTTCATGGTGTTCTTGCAGCAGGTTGCGATAAGCCAGTAACTCGTCACGGTCAGGCGAGTACACGCCGCCGAAGATCAGCAGCTCTGTGGGCGAGAAATGGAAATAAAAGACCGCGCCTTCCCGCTTGATTGCGCTATGCCGGGGAAAGATGGCGGCAATGTGCGTCTTATAAGGCGTTTTGTCTTTGGCAAAACGCGTGTCACGATAGATGCGATAGACGGCTTTCGGCGCGGGAGTAATGTAGTCGGGCGCAAAGTTGGCCAGCTCATGATTCAGTGCGTCCACCAGTTCGAGCATGGGCGCTTTGATCAACGTGTCGTGCTTTTCCTGGCGAGGCTTAAACCACTCGCGGCGATTGTTCCGCTTGAGCGCACGGAGAAAAGCGAGAGCGTCGGGGGAGAAACCGGGGAATTTGGGAGTCATTTGAGTTATGGCCTTAGCTCAGGAAAACCTTGAAACACAGAGGAAAGGAGGAAGCGGAGGAATTGAAAGATCGGGTGATCCGGTGGTCGGATGATCTGGTGATCTAAAACAAAACTGCCAAATCTCGTTTTGACCATCAAATCTTCCCGGTTCCAGATGCCAAATAACTTTTCTTCCTCTGTTTACTCCGTTCCTCTGTGTTGGATATTGGACAGTTTTTATCGGCGCAAAATTTTCAGGTTACGTGAGGTTTACAG
>DASZMF010000890.1:0-3156 GCA_035552035.1 Candidatus Angelobacter sp. | reverse complement strand
CTCCCTGGAAACTTCCACCGTGCGGAGCTACAACCACAGCAGCGCGTTAAATTTTTCTGCAGTAATTATCATCTAGCAATCGCAAACTAAAAATACGAACGCGCCCACTCTGGGCGCGTTTGTATTTAACTTGTGCAAATTCCAGTTTAAAGTTTTTACTTCTTGTCTTCGTCAGCAGGCCCCTGTTCGGCTTCTGCGGCGGCCTGTTGTTCTTCCATCTGTTTGCGGACTTCTTCCTGGCGCTTGGTGCGGACTTCCGCACGCTTGGCGCGCTTGGCTTCAATCACCTTCTCGCTACCGAGAAGCTCGATGTAGCAGGTCGCGGCGCCATCGCCAATACGCCATCCCTTGTGGATGATGCGCAGGTATCCGCCCTGGCGATCGCCAAAGCGCGGGGCCACGGTATCAAACAAGCGAGTAACGGATTCGCGGGTCATCAGGTAGCTGCCCGCCAGGCGCCGCGCAGAGAGGTCTCCGCGTTTGCCCAGTGTGATCATTTTTTCCACGTGCGGACGCATGGCTTTGGCCTTGGCCGGTGTGGTCTCAAGCCGCTCTTCCATAATGAGTGACGTCACCAGGTTGCGCAGCAGCGCGCGGCGGTGGCTGGTATTTCGTCCGAGTTTTTTCGTATGTCTCTGGTGACGCATGGCTGTTTCCTTCGAGAAAAAAATTTCTACTTGCTGATAAATTTCAATTCTGCATCAGGGTTTGGTAAGGGGGAGATCGTGCTTTCGCCGATCCCCCGATCACCAGATTTCCCGATCAACCGATGTTAAAACTCCGGCCCGTCGCCTTCACCGTCATCATCCATACCGCCGCCCATGGAAACCGCGGATGGCATCTGGCTGGTGGGTCCGGGAACAGCGTTGCCCTGTTCGTCAATCTTCATGCCCAGCGAGAGGCCCATGGTGGCAAGGATTTCCTTGATCTCATTGAGCGACTTGCGGCCGAAGTTCTTCGTCTTGAGCATCTCCGCTTCTGTCTTCTGCACCAGCTCGCCAATCGACTGGATATTCGCATTCTTCAGGCAGTTGTAGCTGCGCACGGAAAGCTCCAGTTCTTCCACTGAGCGGTTCAGGTTTTCATTCTTGATCAGCGGCTTTTCTTCACTGCGTGAATCTGTTTCCAGCTCTTCTTCAAAGTTGATGAAGATGGTCATGTGGTCTTTCAGCAATTTCGCGGCAAGACCAAGAGCGTCAGCGGGAGCAATGGATCCGTTGGTCCAGATTTCAATGTCCAGCTTGTCGTAGTCAGTGATCTGTCCCAGACGGGCCGCTTCCACGGTGTAATTGCACTTGCGCACCGGGGAGTGGACTGAGTCGATAGGAATAAATCCCAGACCCAGGTCTTCGTCAAAGTTCTTGTCGGCCGCAACATAACCGCGGCCGCGCTTCAGGCGCATTTCCATGTCCAGCTTGCCGCCTTCAGAAACCGTGGCGATATAAACCGTCTTGTCCAGAATTTCCACGTCACCGTCTGCCTCGATCATGGCGGAGGTAATCACGCCCGGCTGTTCGGCTTTCAGGTAGATGGCTTTCGGACCGTCGCCGTTCAACTTGAACGGGACTTGTTTCAGGTTCAGGATAATGTCAGTTGCATCTTCTACAACGCCGGTGATGGATTGGAATTCATGCAGCACGCCTTCAATCTTTACGGCGGTTACGGCAGCGCCTTCAATGGAAGACAGTAGTACGCGCCGTAGCGCGTTGCCGATGGTGGTGCCAAAGCCGCGCTCAAAAGGCTGAGCATAAAAACGGCCGTATTTATCAGTGAGTGTCTCAGTATCGGTGGCGAGACGCTTGGGTTTTTGAAAACCTCTCCAGAGAACCATTCTTTTTGTCCTTTCAACTCCGCTCCGTTTGGCGCCTTGCGGCTGGGAGGCCACAAAGGCTGTTCTGGTGCGGGCAATTGCGAAGCCGGCAACGCTGCCAGCTTCTGGCGAAATAAATTTTAGGTTGATGAATCAGTAGGAACCTGTTAGATGCTTTGGCCCCAATCTTTGATTCATCACGCGGCAATGGGCGGGCTTGCGCCCGCCACTCACCGTAATTATTTGCTGTACAGTTCGACGATCAGCTGTTCGTTGACCGGCGCGTTAATGTCTTCGCGTCTTGGCAGGGCCAAAACCCGGCCTTTCAGGTTGTCGCGGTCCACTTCCAGCCAGCCCACCACAGGCTGATGGCTTGAGTAGTCGCGCGCACCTTCAATCACTGTAAATTTCTTGGCCTTTTCGCGCACAATGATCTCGTCTCCGGCACTGACCTGGAAGGACGGAATATTCACGCGGCGTCCATTCACGTCAATGTGGCCGTGGCGAACAATCTGCCGGGCCTGGCGACGCGATGTGGCAAAGCCGAGGCGGTAAACCACGTTGTCCAGGCGGCGCTCCAGCTGTTGCAGGAGCAATTCGCCGGTGACGCCGGGCTTGCGGGCGGCTTTCTCAAAGTAATTGCGGAACTGGGTTTCCAGCGTAAAGTACATGCGCTTGGTCTTCTGCTTCTCGCGGAGCTGCAGGCCGTAGCCAACAATCTTTGCCTTGCGGTCCTTGCCATGCTGGCCGGGAGCGAAGTTGCGCTTTTCCACCGGGCACTTGTCAGTAAAACACTTGGCGCCCTTCAGGAATAATTTCATGCCTTCCCGGCGGCAAAGCCGGCAAACTGCACCTTTATATCGTGCCATTGATTCTCCTGCTTTCTGGTGACGACCGGTTTACGGGGTGGCTTACCCTTTCTTCCCGGTCCATTGAAAAATTTGTAATCGGATGATTTGGTAATTGGTAGTTTCAAGCTGTGTGTTCCACAGGTTTCAATTACCCGATTACCCGATTTTGGCAATTACCAATCCCGGCACCTGCCGGAAAACTTATACACGGCGTCTCTTTGGCGGACGGCAACCGTTGTGCGGAATCGGCGTGACGTCTTTAATCGTCTTCACGTCGAGGCCGGCGGCGGCCAGAGCGCGGATCGCGGATTCGCGGCCCGAGCCCGGTCCGTTTACGCGGACTTCAATCGAGCGCATGCCGTGGTCGCGTGCCTGCTGTGCGGCGTTGCTGGCCGCTTGCTGCGCGGCAAAGGGAGTGCCCTTGCGCGATCCGCGGAAGCCCAGCGAACCAGAGCTCTTCCATGACAATGTGCGGCCTTCACTATCTGTGATGGT
>DASZMF010000889.1:0-12528 GCA_035552035.1 Candidatus Angelobacter sp. | reverse complement strand
GATCCGCATGAGCCTTTTAACCTGATCTTTGCCGCGGCCTTTATGGCTGGCAACGGACACCAGGACGAAGCGCTGAAGATCGCAAAAGAAAATGAGACGCTGCTGTGCGCTTCCTACAATCTGGCGGCCATCTACGCGCAGCTGGGCCAGAAAGACAAAGCGCTGGCGCTGCTGAAACGCCACTTCTTTGAATATGAGCGATATCAGTCTGTCCGCAGCAAAGAGATGATGGAAGCCAAAGTGGATGCGGTGTTTGCGTCGCTCTTTAAAGATCCAACGTTCCTGGCCTTGACCAGCGGAGCGGATGGCCGGTTGCCTTTGCCTAATACGATGGGCGGCGGCAGCAACTAAGGTCGGAGGAAAAATAATTAATAGCGAAGGGTGCAGGACATTTATCCTGCACTCTTTATTTTTGGGGTGGTTTTTGCGTGGTTTTGTGCGTGGCTTCTGCAGGCTCCGGTGATTGGGAAATTGCAAGAAAAATTTCGCTTATCGCAAAGAAACATGCCAGTTATCCGAGATTAGAAGGTAGGGTGCATTAAGATTTGCTCTTTTGTACGTCCCATTTTGGGAACGCGAAAAAAAACTTACTGAATGTCTGTTGTGAGGCGCGTGTTTTGTTAAAGTGCTTATGGTTGTGGTCGATAAATCTATTAAGTATGAAACCTCTAACGATCCTCATTGCAGAAGACGACTTGCTGGCCCGCATGGTACTGGAACGCTCCGTTGTACAGTGGGGCTATCAGATGGTTTCTGCCGTGGACGGTGAGAGCGCGCTCAATTTGCTCAAGACCCGCCCTATTGACGTCTGCATTATGGACTGGGACATGCCCAAGATGACAGGCGTTGAGGTTTGCAAATGGCTGCGGACAAACACCACCATGCCAGCGCCTTATGTGGTGCTGATTACTTCGCGTGATCGTCCGGAAGAAATTCAGGCAGGCTATGAAGCCGGCGCGGACGATTACCTGACCAAGCCGTGTGACATGAAATATCTGCGGCGGCGTATTACCACGGTTGCAGAAAAGATTCGTCGCCAGGAACAGTGGCTGGAGCAGACCAGAAACGAAACAGCTTCAGAAGGATCGGCGGGCTTTAACCCGCTGGATATTTATCTTTCTGACCTGCGATTGATGCGGCGGAAAAGCTAGCGCTCCGCGCTGCAAGTTCTCGCCGCAGCAGTAAGTGAAGACCAAGAGTGATGATCAAACGTTTTCTTTGATTATCACAACCTGGCGGCCCATGCGGCGCGCGACTTCAGTGCACGCGGCTATCGTTTCGTCGTCAGTTTCCTGCGCGCGCACGATTTCAAGTTGCTTCGCTTCATAGGCGGGATGGCCAAAGCGCATCCCTAAAATCTTTTTTGCGCGATACGTCACAGAAGAAATTCCTGTCACGCTGAGGGTTGAGGTATTCGAGGCCAGGATGGTTGCGGGCTTGCAGATTTTATCGAGCAGCGTAAAAATCTCGATCTTCGATTCCAGCTCTTCCGGAACCGCTTCAATCACCAGGTCAGCAGCGCGCGCGGCCTGTTCAACCGTGGAAGCATATTCCAGCCGCGCAAACGCTGCGTCTGCCTGCGCTTTGTTCACGGTGCCCAGCGTTGCGGCTTTGTCCAGATAGTCGCGTATTTCTGCCGCAGCTGTGCGCAAACTGCCGGGAAGAATATCTTCCAGGATCGTCCGATAGCCGCCCAGCGCGGACGCGTAGGCAATGCCGCGGCCCAGCGCGCCGGCGCCAATAACCGCTATCGTCTGGATGTCTGCCACGGACTAGTCCTTGTCCAGGTTCTCCAGCGTTTTTACAAAGCTCGGTTCAGAGTTGCGTATGTAGTCAGCCAGGCGCTTGCGCTCTTCTACAGTCATGGTGCTCATTCCAACTTGGATACGGCGCACTGTTGCGGCAATGTCATCCACGTAATTCATCATTCGAATCAATTCACCGGTTGCGGGCATGCGAAAAATAGCTCCTTCTTTCCAAGTGTCTATTTTCAACTCTTCCGGCGAAATTAGCAAAGTGCCCTGGCCTGCCCTCCCGGCTGCCGGATCCTGCATCCAAATCACTGGGAGTTTTCTGCCTCAAAAACTGTCTTTGTCTGAATTGATTTCATGCGAGCGAATCCAGCGGTTTTGACCCCAGAATCGAGCGGTATTTCAGAGTGCCTTGATCGTCTGGCCTCTGAGAAGCGCAATGCCAAGCCGCTTTCCACGTATCGTCTGCAATTCAATGCCGGCTTTCGTTTTGAAAACGCAAAGCGGCTCGTTGGATATCTCCACGCTCTCGGCGTCTCGCACATTTATTCTTCGCCCATTCTAAAAGCACGCGCCGGTAGTGACCACGGATATGACATCACCGACCATAATCAGCTCAACCCTGAAGTTGGCAGCTATGAAGAGCTCAAAGAGTTGGTTCTTGAACTGAAAAATTATGGCATGGGCCAGGTCCTTGATTTTGTGCCGAACCACATGGGCATTGGTCCAGGCACCAATCCGTGGTGGTCAGACGTGCTGGCCAACGGCCGCGCTTCAGAATTTGCGGAATTTTTTGATATTGAATGGGACCCGCTCAAGCCTGAGCTGCGCAACAAATTACTTTTGCCGATCCTCGGCAACCAGTACGGCGCCGAGCTGGAAAGCGGACACATCAATCTCGTCGCCGACGAAAGCCGCTTCCACTTCGAATACTTTGACAAACTTTTGCCGCTCGATCCTCAAACCATCCCCATGATTTTTGAGCCGCTGGGCAATGAAGTGCCGCAGGAGTTGCGCAACCTGCTTTCCGGTCTGCGCAATTTGCCTTCGCACAGCGCAACGGAAGGCGACTTGGTGCGCCAGCGCCGCCGCGCCATTCCCTCGCTCACTGTCGCGCTCAAAGAGTTGATGGCCAAGCCTGATGTACAAAGCGCGGTCACGAAATCCGTCGAACTAATCAACGGACACGCCGGTGACCCGCGCAGCTTTGACACGCTGCATCGCATTCTTGAAGCGCAGGTTTACCGGCTGGCCAACTGGCGCGTATCTGGTGAAGAGATTAATTATCGCCGTTTTTTTGACGTGAATGATCTCATCGGCCTCAGCATGGAAAACCCGCGCGTCTTTGCCGCCACGCATCAACTCCTGCGCCACCTGCTGGCCGACGATATGATTCAAGGCCTGCGCATTGACCACAGTGACGGCCTTCTGAATCCGCGGCAATACATGGTCCGACTGCAAATGTTGTATGCCGCCAGCCAATGTACCGGCGCAGCGCCGCATCCACCGCTGGCGGAAAACGGCATTGAGCAGGATCTACAACAGGTCTTCGGCCAGCATGACTGGATGAACCGCCGCGCTCTTCTCTACACCGTGGTAGAAAAAATCCTGGAGCCCGGAGAAGACCTTCCGCGCGAATGGCCTATTGACGGCACTTCAGGCTATGACTTCACCTCGCTGGTCAACGGACTGTTCATTGACCGGCGCAATGAGCGCTACTTCACCAATTTCTATCATCGCTTCACCGGCGCGGCCTATGAGGTGGAAAGCGTAATTTACAACAGTAAAAAACTCATCATGCATGCCTCGCTGGCCAGTGAAGTGAACGTGCTCGCGCATATGCTGGACGCAATCTCCGTCACTGACCGTTACGCGCGCGACTTCACCCGCAAGGCCCTGCGTGACGTGATCCGTGAAACCATCGCCTGCTTCCCTGTTTATCGCACATACATTGACGAACGCGGGGAGATGACCGAGCGTGATCGCGCACACATCAATGAAGCCATCGTCAAAGCCAAGCGGCGCAATCCAGATAAAGCGCCCACCAGCTTTGATTTTCTGCGCGACATACTTTTGCTCCGCCGCAAAGACTCAGACGATCAACTTCACTCGTATCGCCGCAAGCTGCACTTTACGCTCAAATTCCAGCAGCTCACCGGCCCGGTGATGGCCAAGGGCATGGAAGATACGGCCTGCTACGTTTACAACCGTTTTATCGCCGTGAATGAAGTGGGCGGATCGCCGCGGCAATTCGGCCTCACGGTCAATGAGTTTCACGCTGGCAGCCTCAAGCGCGCGGAGAACTGGCCTTACTCCATGCTGGCCACATCCACGCATGACACCAAGCGCAGTGAGGATATTCGCACGCGGCTTGACGTGCTTTCAGAAATGCCCAAAGCCTGGGCTTCGCAGGCGCTTAAATGGCGCAAGACAAACCGTTCGCGCAAGCGCACCCTGTCTGACGGCCGCCATGTGCCTGACTACAACGAAGAATATTTTCTCTACCAGACGCTCGTCGGCTCGTGGCCCTCTGAGTGCAGCAATGAATCCGCGCGCGCTGAGTACGTAGATAGAATTCAGCATTACATGAGCAAGGCCGTGCATGAGGCCAAGATCAACCTGAGCTGGATCAGCGATGATCCTTCTTACGTGGAAGCACTGCAGCATTTCATCAATAAAATTCTGCAGCCCGGTAGTCCCGGCCAGCCGAACAATTTTCTTGAGCAGATGCAATCGTTCATGCCGGCCATCTCATTTTTTGGCGCCATCAATTCCCTGGCGCAGCGCGTGCTCATGATTACCTCTCCGGGTAATCCTGATATTTACCAGGGGACGGAGCTATGGGATTTCAGCCTGGTTGATCCTGATAATCGCCGTCCGGTTGACTACGCTCTGCGGCAGCAGCTTCTTGCCGATCTTGACCACCAGGCCGAGGCCGGCAATTTACCTGCACTCTGTGCCGAGTTGTTGAAAAACTATCAGGATGGACGCATCAAGATGTGGACCACCATGCAGGCGTTGCGCCTGCGTCGTGACCGCCGGGACCTGTTTCACGCCGGACAGTACCTGCCTCTGCAAGCCACGCGATCAAAATCAAAGCATGTTGTGGCCTTCGCTCGTGAGCATCTTCATCAGGTGGCCATTGTGGCCGTGCCGCGTCTCAGTTATTCGCTTGCGGGCGGCGCTGTCCGCGCTCCGCTGGCAGGATTGTGGGAAACCACGGAAATACCCGTTCCGCCGCGCACTTCGGAATTTCTGGAAAATGTTTTTACCGGAGAAAAAATCAGGGTCACCGCGCAGCGCACGCTTTTATGCAGCGAAATCTTTGCGCATTTCCCGGTCGCTCTTCTGGTCAGCGCGTAGCGGCTTCGTCGCCCGGTCGGAGACGCGGGAAAGAATCGTCAGTTTATCGGCCAGGTCATCCGTGAGCGCGTTCGCGGCAAAACGCCAGCCCCAGTTGCCGTCACTCAATGAAGGTGTGTTCATGCGCGCCTCGCTGCCCAGGCCCAGCACGTCTTGCAATGGCACAATCGCCACTCGTGCTACTGACGTAAAAGCCACGCGGATCACCGCCCAGTGAATTCCATCACTGGCATCCCCAAAATAGGCCGCTGCGTATTTGCGCTCTTCCTTACCGGCAGCGGATTCCCACCAGCCGCGCGTCGTGTCATTGTCATGCGTGCCGGTATAGACCACGCAGTTCGGCTCAAAATTCTGTGGCAGATAAATATGTGCGCCGCGGTCGCCAAAGCCGAATTGCAAAACTTTCATGCCGGGCATTCCCAGCCGGTCGCGCAGGGCGTTTACTTCTTCAGTGATTAAGCCAAGATCTTCCGCGATAAAAGGCAGGTCACCCAGCGTGGCGTGCAAGGCGCGGAACAGATCATCTCGCGGCCCGGGCACCCATTTGCCATGTTCTGCCGTAGGCTCACTGGCCGGAATTTCCCAATAACTTTCAAAGCCGCGGAAATGATCCAGCCTCACAATGTCGCACATCGCCAGCGTGCACTTCATGCGCTGGATCCACCAATCGTAGCCGCGCGCTTTGTTCTCTTCCCAGTGGTACAGCGGATTCCCCCAGCGCTGTCCGGTCTCGCTGAAAGCGTCCGGAGGCACGCCGGCCACCACCGTCGGCTGCAGGTTGCCGTCCAGCATAAAGAGGTCAGGATTGCGCCATACATCAGCGCTGTCATAGTTCACAAAAATCGCAACATCGCCCACGATTTTGATGCTGCGCTCGGCGCAGTATTGATGCAGCGAGCGCCACTGCTCAAAGAAAGCAAATTGTATGGCGCGTTCAATTTCCAGTTCCCGCTGGTATTGCAGCCCAAACTTGTGCAGCCCTTCGGCTTCGCGCCGGGCCAGTTCTTTAGGCCATGAGGTCCATGTGGCCCCGTCATGCACCTGGCGCATCACGTTGAAGAGAACAAAATCTTCCAGCCATAAAGCTTCCTCGCGCTTGAAAGCGGTAAAGCGCGCCAGGTCGCCATTGCCGCGATCCAGAAAATTCTGCGCCGCCTGCCGCAGTAGCGGCATTTTGTAAGCTTTCACTTCGTCAAATTGAATTGGATTGCGGAATGCCGGCGGATTCTTGAGCTGGCTTTTTTCCAGCCAGCCCCGTTCAGCCAGCCGTTCCAGGCTGATGAGCAAAGGGTTTCCGGCAAAAGCGGATATTGCTGAATACGGTGAATTACCCAGTCCGGGCGGCGAAAGCGGAAGCACCTGCCATAATCCCAGGCCGGAGCGGCCCAGGAAATCCGCGAACTTATAGGCTTCAGAACCAAGGTCGCCTATGCCGCCCAGCGAAGGCAGTGAAGTGGGGTGAAGCAATATTCCGGCCGAGCGCTGGGACAGCATAGGTCTTTTTGATGCAAATCAGATGATGCAAATCAGGTTATGCAAAATCACTTGATGCAATTTAGCTGCGCGATTTGGTAAGGGCGTCCATCTCTGTTTTATAGACCTTTACCTTGCCTTCTTTTTCCATCCGCGTGCTCAGGTTGGCGATAAACAAGCCAATCACCTGCTGGCGTCTATCCTGCGCCAGCTTTTCCCTGAGTTGATCGCGTGACTTGGCAAAGTCAGGATCGCTGCTGGCAGGTTCCTGCCGCTCCGTCACCTGCAATACCGCCTGGCTCGCACCAAGATTCAGCGGTCCGCTGATCTCTCCGTTCTTCAGGGTAAAAGCAACGCTGGCCTGTCCGCCCATATTGCCGATGTCCGGCACAGACTGTGTGCGCCCTACCAATTCGCTGGTTTTAATGGTTGCGCCAGCTTCTTTTGCGGCTTTGGCCAGATCGTGTTCGCTGTGCGCGCGGTCTGCCATCTCCTGCGTCTTGCGGCGCAGCAAATCGTTCGCGCGCCCGCTTTTGAACTCAGTCGCCACCCGGTCTTTTACGTCTTCAAAGGCAGGCGTTTTTGCCGGCTCGATCTTGGTGACCTGGAAAACCACCACGCTCTGTGGCGTCGTAACAGACTGCGGACCGGCTTTGTCCGTGGCGGAAAATACTGCATCCATGAGCGATGGCTGTGCGCCAATTCCCGGCAATGCGGCGTCACGGCCAATGGAATTGCTCTGGATCACCTGCGCCCCGTACTTGCTGGCGGCTTTGTCCAGTCCATCGTTCTTCGCTGCATCCTGCGCTTCCGGCGCAAGTTTGCTCATCATGTCTTTGATTTTTTGGTTTTTGAGAGCAGCTTCAATCTCCGGCTTCACTTCTGGCAGAGGCTTTACATGCGCGCCTTCTTTATCCTCGGTCTGAATAATGTGGTAGCCAAACGATGACAGCACCGGATCACTGATCTGTCCTTTGCTCTGCTCGAATGCGACCTTATCAAACTCTGCCACGGTCTGTCCTTTGCCCAGCCAGCCAAGTTCACCGCCTTTATCTTTGCTGCCCGGATCGGCGGAATATTTCTTGGCCAGGGCGTTCCAGTCTCCGCCGGCTTTGACCTGCTTCTCAACGTCCAGGGCCGTGGCTTTGGCTGCGTCCAGGCCTTTCTGGTCCACCTTTCCGTCAGCCCCCGGCTTCGGCGTTTCTATAAGGATGTGCCGGACCTTTGCGCGTTCAGGCAGCCGATAAGCGTCCTGGTTGCTCGAATAATTCCTCTGAACGTCGGCAGGATCTACGGTGACTTTGCTGGCGATATCGCTTTCATTCACCACAAAGTATTTGATCTGGCGCTTCTCGGGAATCGAGTTCTTATAGCGGCCCTGGTTCACTTCAAAGAACGCTTTCAACTCCGTGTCAGTCGGATTAATCGTCTTGGTTATGTCCTCAAGCTTGAGCACTGCATACTGGAACTTCACCTTGGTGTTCTGGTCTTTAAAGGCCTGTTCCACGGCTGCGTCCGTTACTGTGGCATTCGCGCCGATTACCTCAAAAAGCTTGCGTTGCAGAAGCTCGAGCCTTACACTGCGCTCAAAATTTTCGATTGTAGTTCCGCCCTGGCTCAACACCTGGCCGTATTTTTCCGTCCCAATCCATTTTCCGTCAGGAAAGAAAATCTGCTTATAGGGGCCAAACTGCAATTCATCGCGAAATTCCTGATCAGAAACCTTGAAGCCCAGGCGCTCGCTCTCATAGAAAACTTCATTCTGCTGGATCAGCTGTTTCACGGCCTGTTGCCGCAGCATGACGGCATAAAAGTCAGGCAGTTGCTGCCCGCGCGCTTGCGCCTGCACCACGCGCATTACATCTTCACGCGTAACGTCTCTGCCGGCCACTGAGGCCACGACACCGCCCTGGGCGGCGGCTGTGTCTCCCATAAATCCGGGAATCAGGTAAAGCACCATGCTGGCGGCAAGAATCAAGAGAAATCCGGCAAGAATATACTTCGCGACCTTATTGCCGCTCTGCAAAAACTTAATCATGGAAGGAACGCTCCAGGGAACATTATGGCGTAACGAATCATTCTTATTATAAATGCCCCGGCCATTTAACAAAACTTTACTCTCCGGACAATAGACGAGTGCGCCGGCCAAGGCATCACACAGTCGGCAAACCCTTAAAACATGGTTTTTAGATGTGGAACCAAAGTAAGTTACACCGCGCGATTATTGCGCAACAAGTTGGCTATTTCAGTGTTACACCTTGTTTGTAGCCTTCGTTTAAAAAGCAGGAAATCGCCAGGGAAAGCCTGCAGCCGGGCTTGTCTGGCCAGCTGTTCAATTGTCTTAATCCTTCAATCATCGCGAGGTTAGAACCATGCCGGCAAACAGGCGCTTACTTTTCTTCATTACCACCATATTTCTTCTCATTACCATTGCAGGTTGCGGCGGAGGCAGTTCGCTCAGCTTCCCCACTCCTACAGGCGGATTTACCAACTCAAGCCTCAACGGCCCATTTGCGTTTTCCTATCAGGGTGTTGACGCCAACGGCTTTCTGGCCGTGGCCGGCAGCTTCACCGCGGATGGCGCAGGCAATCTCACCGGCGGCGTTGAGGACTTGAACAGCGGAGCTGGAATAGCCACCAACGCAGGCTTTACCGGTACCTATACCGTGCGCGCGGACGGACGCGGCTCGGCCAACATCACCTCCGCGGCTGCGGGAAACAGCAGCCTGGATTTCGTGATTGTCGCCGGCGGGCACGCCCTGGTCACGCGCTTTGATACCAGCGCCACCGGCAGCGGAACCATTGATCTGCAAACCGCTTCTGCCTTTTCTAACGCCGCGCTGGCCGGCTCCTTCGCTTTCAACCTGGCTGGCATTGACCTGGCTGGCAATCCGCTCGGCCTGGCTGGAAACTTTACGGCGAACACTTCTGGCATCATCACCACTGGCGTGGAGGATTCGAATGACAACACCAGCGTGGTTAGCGCGAATCCTTTAACTGGTTCCATTCCCGTTGGCTCATCTGGCCGCGGCACCGCCACTTTCAACACATCACTTGGCGCGCAGGTATTTGCCTTTTACGTTGTGGACGCCACCCATCTGAAGCTGGTGGAAACTGACGTTAATTTTGTTCTGGGTGGTGACGCCTTTAACCAGACCGGCACATTCTCCGCCGCAACTCTTACCGGACCTTTTGCCTTCACCGTTGCCGGGGCAGACATTCTCTCTGGCGGCCCATTTGCCGCAGGCGGAGTTTTGACCGCCGATGGCGCTGGCAACGTGTCCAGCGGCACTGAAGATATAAATGACGCCGGCACCATCTCAACTGCAGTCGCGATTACAGGCACTTACACCCTGGCAGCCGACGGCCGCGGTACGTTGCAAATTACCAGCAGCGCTGGGATCTTCAACTTCGTCCTTTATCCCACCTCTGGCGGCATACTTGTACTGGAAACCGATGCGCGCTTCCTGACCAGCGGCACCGCGCTGCAGCAGCAAACCACGGCATTTACCGGAGCTACTTTCTCTGGAACCTACGGGATGAACTTTACCGGCGCCACCACGAACGGTGAGATTGACTCCATTGCAGAATTTACCGCCAACGGCGCAAGTTCGCTGACCGGCATTATTGACCTCAACAGCACTGGCGCCCTTACCTTCGGACAGCCGGTCACGGGAAGTTATAACGTGACCTCAAACGGTCGCGCGGTAGGGACCCTGCAAACTCCGCTTGGAACCCAGAACATTGTGTATTACCTGGTGAATGGCAATCGCGCCCTCTTCATTGAAGTGGATACAACACTCGTTGCAGCAGGTGACGTTCGACACCAGTAAACTTCCATCACAACAACACACAGGGCGGCAGAAATGCCGCCCTGGTTTTTGCTGAATCACTCTCGCCAGAAAACAAAAGGCGGAACGCCCTCTGCGCGTCCCGCCTTCTCTGCTCTCAAGCAAGAGCTAACCTCTTACTAGGTCGATCTCTGTAATCCACTTAGTAACACCAGCGGTATCCATCCCAGTGTTGCCAGCGATTGCCGTCCCAGCGCCGCGCGCCAACTTCAAACCGGCGGCCATGGTCGAAGCGGGCATCGCGATAAACCCTGTGGTCGTCGCGATAGCGATTGTCAAACCTGCGATCATCGCGGTGTTCGTCGTGATAAGCCACCGGCTGGTAAGTCTGGGCTTGCGCGAATGCTGATCCGCCAGTAATAAGTGCCGCTCCAATTAGCAAAACTCGTAAACGATTCATATTTCCTCCGTTTCAGCCAGGCCCAGGCTCAATTCCTTAATCACCGTGGTCCAGGTCTAAGCTTTTTCGTTCTGCCTGTTCAAACCCCGAACCCGCGGCACTGTTCTCAAATACCTGTAACGAATGATTTGGTTTTGTAAAGCTGAAACGCGGATGTTAGGGATAAGTAAAATTGATGGATTTTGTTGTTCCGCAGGGCCCAGATTCTGCGTCTAATAAATTCTAAGACTAAGCAGAGGTGCCCTTTGGCCCAACTTCCCCCAGTAGTTCATTCTGATCAGCTGTTGCAGGCACTGCGCAAGTGCGATGACCGGCTGAATCAATGGCTTAGTAAGTCCCCGGCGAACGCTTGCCTTTTCCTGGAAGACCCACTCGCGGCCATGAAGGCCGCCAATCCTGACATGGACTTTAATGTCATGCTCGAATTGGAAGCAGTTTTAAACGGACTCGCCCAGAAGCTAGGCTTGGGCGTGTCAGCATGTCCTGACATTGCTCTGGATAAAGCGTCGTAAGCGGAGACCCCGAAGCAATACAACCTCACCGCCCGTGGCGTGCTTTCACGCCATCAGAAAGATTGCGCGTCAAACGGCAGTGGGCACAATTTACGTAAACAAAGATTACGCAACTTGCAAACTACTCTCGCAAAACTATTTCTCACAAAGCTATTCAAGACCGGCAAAATTAAACATTAGGCAAAACAAAATGGCCTGGCATCCATGAAGGAGCCAGGCCATTCACCTTGAGTATGGGGGTCGTCCTACTCAAACCGTAAAGCTTCAATCGGATCCAGCAACGCCGCTTTCCGTGCCGGATAGAAGCCAAAGAAAATTCCTACCGCCGTTGAGAACACCACCGCCGCTCCCACTGCTACAGGCGAAATCAATATGCTCCAGCCCAGCACATGCGTAATCGTGATGGAAGAAACAACACCAAACAAAATTCCCAAGATTCCTCCGGCCATGCTCAGCACCACAGACTCACTCAGGAACTGGCGCAGCACATCAGATTCCGTTGCGCCAATGGCAATGCGAATTCCAATTTCCCGCGTCCTCTCAGTTACGGAAACGAGCATAATGTTCATAATTCCAATTCCCCCAACAATCAGTGACACGCCGGCAATAGAAGCCAAAAGCAGCGTCATTACCTTGGAAGACTCGTCCGCCAGCTGCGCTACATCAGCCAGATTGCGCACGGTGAAGTCGTCGTCCTGACCCGTGCGTATGCGATGCCGATCGCGCAGCAGTGACGTGATCTGTCCCTGTGCCGCATAGCTGGCAGGCTGAGACGTGGCAGACGCCATGATGTACTGCAACCAATCCTGCCCGGTAATTTTTTTCTGCAGTGTAGTGATCGGCACAAACACGCCGTCATCCTGGTCCTGACCTAAGCCAGACTGCCCTTTGGCCTGCAACACACCCACCACCTGAAAGGGCAGATTGCCAATTCTTACCGTCTTGCCCACAGGGTCAGCGGCGCCAAACAAATTCTGCTGCACCGTCGCACCCAGCACTACCACGTTGGCTGAACGCGTTACGTCATCCTGCGTAAAGTTGGCGCCACGATCAAAGCCCCAGTTTCTGATGTCAAAATACTGCGGCTCCGTGCCAGTAATCCGCGTGCTCCAGTTCTGATTGTCAAAGACTACCTGCGCCGTAGATCCCGCGCCCGGCGCAGCCTGGGAGACAGTTGG
>DASZMF010000888.1:0-3180 GCA_035552035.1 Candidatus Angelobacter sp. | reverse complement strand
ATTGGGAATGGAATACTTCAGCCGTATTTTTTTGCCCGCAGCCAGCAGCCGGGCAATGCGTTCGCCATCCTCGCGGGCCAGAAGCATTTGCGGAAAATTGCTGATGTGATCATTGAAGCTGCCAATGTGGCGATACAGCAGATCCTGCTCGCGCGTGGAGATAAACGCCACCGCAACCGCACCAGCCTTTTTGGCTACGCTCAGCTTCTCTGCCTGGGTGAGATATTCATCGAAAAGATCGTCCCAGGTCTTCATGTTTTTGGAATGAATGAGCGCAACTGCCCCGTGGAGATTGCCGGCCTTCTGGAAGTCTTCTTTTGTCCCGTCTCCCGCATCCACCACGGGCAAGCCATCTGCCGGAGAAGTTGCCGGAGCAGTCCATGTTAAAGACACGGCGCGAATATGAAAGCGCACCGGACTCACAACATCTATCTGTGTGTTGCCTTCACTCCATGAGGCGGCCAGCGGCGCAGCCTCAGTGTGGACCATCTCTCCACCGGCGGCTTTAAAAGCGGCAAGCCCCCACTGCACTGCGCGATCCATGGCCGGAGTCCCGGGTACACGTCCACCAATTTCGTCGGTAAGCACACGCAGGTTCTTTTCCAGTGTCGGGGACTTCTCGCCTTCTGCAAGCAGTTTCTCAGTCGATGTCTGCGCAAGCAGCCAGGAAGATCCCAGAGAAGATGAGCACAGCAAGAGCGCGATTGCGGCAAGTTTTCTCATGGCCAACCGATTATAACGAGGTAGCCGGAACCAAACTCGCAATTGAAATTCTTAGAAAACTATTTCGCTGGTTGCGCCTGCGCTGGCGGAGGAATATTAGCCATGCCATTCAGCAATCGAATAGTTTCCAGAATGGCGTCGCCGGAAATTTTCAGGCTCTCCACGCTCAGTTTGTCCACGGTGTCTTGCGTGGTGTGGTGATAACTATTGTTATAGCCGTAATCCAGGTCAATGATGTCGGCAACCGGCATGCCCGCGCGAGCAAATGGAATGTGATCATCTTCCACCGTGTTTTTTGCGGCGAAGAAATGCGACTGATATCCCAGCCGGGTTGCGGCCTGCAAAACCACATCTTCCAGCCATGGCGTGGAGTTTTCGTCGCGATAAATATCCAGATCGGCGTCGCCAATCATATCTGCCAGGAGAAACGCTTTTACTTTTTTGCTGGTGCCATCATCCTGCCATTTTTGCGCCAGATGGCGGCTGCCCCACAGCGCGTCATTGGTATGCCACTGGCGCGTCATGCACTCTTCGCCATCCAGAAAAACCAGCCAGACGCTGTAGCCTTCCAGCTTTTTGCCGTGAAGCTGGTCTGCCATGGCCAGCAATAAAGCTGATGTTGCAGCGCCATCATTCGCGCCGACAAACGGTGTGTTGCGCAGCCAGTAATTCGTTTCGTAATGCGAAGCCACAACGATCACGCCATCTTTTGCGCCCGGAAATTTAACGATGATGTTCCGCATGGGGACCGGGCCGATGGAGGTCTGGGCGGTGAAAACGTCTTCTTCCACCTGGTCGGATTTCAGCTTGCCTTTGAGATAGGCATAAACTTTTTCCATGCCCTTGCTGCCGTCCCAGCGGGGACCGAAGGCAACAATCTCTTTGGTGTATTGCATGGTGCGCGGCGCGTCAATATGCAGGGCGGGGCCAGTGGGCTCGATCTGCGGGATTGCTGGAGCAGCAGTCTGCGCTGGCTCTGCGGACGAAGTGTCACTGGCTGCAGAAGCGACTTTGTCAGTTGAACATCCCAAGGCCGCCAGGGAAAGAACCAGAAGAAGTGGAACCGCACTGCGTCGCAGACACAAGATCACGCCAGCGCTCCTTGCGCGAGGAATTTAGAAACTATCAACGTTCCTTTGGATGCAAAAGCGAAGGCCCTGCTCAAGGCAAAGCCTTCCCTCAAGAAAAGGACGCTACCAGTTTACTTGATTCGCCTTTACTTTATTCTTCTTCCCCGCGTTTTTCGCGGCGCTTGCGGCGTTGAGTTGGATGGACCAGCCATACGATGCCGATACTTAAGACGTAAAGCACCAGCATGGGCGAGGCGTAAACGCTCATGCTCATGATGTCTGGAATAGGAGAGAGTACTCCGGCAAGGATAAACATCACCAGGGTCGCGCCTCGAATATGACTGACCAGGAATTTTGAGCTGATCACGCCCATGGCGCCGGCGAACCCCAGCACGATCGGCATTTCAAAGACAAGAGCCAGGCCGAGAATCAGCGTAAGGAAAAGGTCGGAGTAGGAGGTGATGGAGATCATGGGCTTCATGTCGCCACCATTGTGAATCAAAAAATTCATGGCCTGCGGGAAAACAACTCTGTATCCGAAATAGCCGCCCGTCACGAAAAGAATGACAGAGAGAAACAGGAAGGGCAGCAAAAAACGTTTTTCACTGCGGTACAGCGCGGGAGAGATAAATCCCCATATCTGATAAAGCAGCCAGGGGCATGCAATGAATACGCCAATGATCAACCCCATTTTGATCTGGATATTGAAAGTGTCGGTGGGGTTTAAATAGATCAAAGACGGGTCAAAATGGTTCGCCTTGAGCGCTGACTTAACAGGGGCTTCCATTTGGCTGATAACAAAATTTACCTTCCACCAGCCCAGGGCAACGCCCACAGCCACTCCGACTGCTGACTGGAATACACGCTTGCGCAGCTCTTCCAGGTGCTCCATTAAACTCATGGAGCCTATACGGCTAAGTTCTTTTTTAATGGTCGGATCTTGTTCGGTCAGCAGTTCAGGCATCGAAATCTCTTGGAACAGTGTTCTTCATGCGGTCAGTCAGGCGGTCCAAAGCACCTTGAATGGAGAGGTCTTCATCCCCTTTAACCTTGGCAATCTCCGTTTCAATGTGTTTCCTGGGATCTACTGATTCAAGATCAAGCTTGCGGATCTCTTCATGAAACTGGCCCTGAAACTGGTTGCTGGCTCTCTTGAACTCAGCCATGAATTTGCCTATGGTACGGGCAAGTTCCGGCAGTTTCCGCGGCCCAAAGAGAAGAAGCGCCAGAAGGGCTATAAAAAACATTTCTGAGAAGCTGAGACTCATACTGTTCTGGTGCAATCATACCGCAGGTTTTATTAAAAAAGACCCGTTATTTGATTAACTTTTCCAATGACTAAAGTTTTTGCGGCGAGTCTATATCCGTATAAGGGAGAAAAAGCATC
>DASZMF010000887.1:0-1703 GCA_035552035.1 Candidatus Angelobacter sp. | reverse complement strand
CCACCGGACGACTGCAAGTGACCGTGATGGACCAGAATGGCCAGCCACTGCCGCTGGTGATTGTGATTGTGCAGCAGAATGAAAAGACGGTTGCGCAGGAACGCACCACACCATCCGGCAATGCCACTATGCGCCAGCTGGCTCCGGGAACCTACAAAGTATTGATTGAGAAACAGGGTTTCTACACCACGGCTGTGGCCAGGCTGGAAATTCCCTCCGGCCAGGAAGTGCCGCTGGAAGTGCGGCTGCAACCGGAGCGGGAATATCGGGAAGAAATTGAAGTTACGTCACAGCCTTCGCCGATTGATCCGGATGAAAGCGCCAGTTCGCAAGCGGTGACGGCGCAGGATATTTCCAATATCCCTTACTCCAGCACGCGGGATTATCGCAATGTGCTGCCTTATATTCCCGGCGTGATTGCTGACAGCGGCGGCCAGATACATGTTGCCGGCGCAGCCACACAGGAAGTGCAGGATTATCTGGATGGCTTTGAAGTCAGTCAGCCCGCGGGCGGCGCGCTGGCGATCCGGCTGAACCCGGACTCCCTGAGAAAAGTTGATGTGCGCAGCAGCCGGTATTCAGCGCAGTTTGGCAAAGGCTCCGGCGGATTGCTGGACCTGCAGGTTCAAGACGGCGACAACCGTTTCCGCATGAACGCCACGGACTTTGTGCCTACGCTGCAAAACGTGAAAGGCATTCAGATCAATAACTGGACGCCCCGGGCTTATGTTTCCGGGCCGATAGTGCGAGACAAAGTCTGGTTTGATCTTTCCCACGAAGGCGAGACCGATTACAACATAGTGAAAGAATTGCCAGACGGCGCGGACACGAACCGCGTGTGGCGCATTGCGGACCTGGCGCGCGTGCGCATGAACCTGACTCAGGGTAATGTGCTCACGGTAAATGCGCTGGTGAACGTAATTAATTCGCAAGACTCAGGGATCTCGCCGTTTGATCCGGTATCGGTAGCGACGAATAACCATTCCTATCTTTATCTGTTTGGATTGAAAGACCAGATCACGGTGGCCAGAGACACGCTGATGGAATTCGGCGTGGCGATCCACCATAGCCAGAATTCTTCTATCCCGGAAGGTGACCAGCCGTATGTGCTGGGCACGGACGGCAGGACTGGCAACTTCTACATGACGAACCGGAATTACTCCACGCGCACGCAGGGTTTTGCGAATTTATTTTTGCGGCCGTGGAAGCTGGCCGGAACTCACCAGCTCACGGTGGGCGCGCGCGCGGACCGGATCATCTACCACGCGAATATTGATCGCGGACCGCTGGAGTTTACTGACACCAATAACGCGCTTTTGCGGGAAATTACGTTTTCTCCGGCATCGCCTTTTGGGCTGCACACCATGGAATCCAGCGCGTTTGTGCAAGACCGATGGGTTCCGCTGCCGCGCCTGTTGATTGAGCCTGGAGTGCGCTGGGACCGTGACACCTTTATCGAAAGAGATTTCTTTTCTCCGCGCATTGCGGGAACGGTGCTGGCCGATCCGAAAAGTGAGACAAAGATCAGCGCAGGCATCGGAATTTATTACGATCGAACAAATCTCGCGCTGGTGAGCAACGCTGCGCAGGGCGTGCGGACGAATATGTTCTTTTCCCCCACGGCGCAAACTTTTACTGACACATTTACGGTTAATCCGCTGCAGTTGGCCATGCCTCGATATACGAATTGGAGTGCAGGCATT
>DASZMF010000886.1:0-2288 GCA_035552035.1 Candidatus Angelobacter sp. | reverse complement strand
AACGATCCATGGATGGCGCAACGGAATTGACGCGCGAGTTTCAAGAGCTGATCACGCGCTTTGCCTGGGGAACCATATGGACGCGGCCGGGATTGGACCATCGCACACGGCGGCTGCTGGTGCTGGCCATTACCGGGGCGCTGGGCCGATGGGAAGAATTCAGGCTGCATCTGCGGGCTGGCCTGACCCACGATCTTGAAATCTGTGATGTAAAAGAAACGTTGCTACAGGCTGCGGTGTATGCAGGTGTACCGGCGGCCAATACGGCTTTCCAGATTGCCAGGGAAGAGCTGGAACGGCTATCGCGGCTGGCGGCTACTGAGTAAGAAACCAGCACTGAAGGTTGCGCGGTCCACGGGACAGCAGACCAGTATTCACGAAATATTTATCAAATACCTGTCCCGGATGTTGTTGTTTGCTTCAGCTCTCATTTATTCTGCAAGATAGAAGTGCATTTCCTCTAGTTGTGCCAATGTAAGTGGCGGCTGCTGGCCGGCAGCGTTTATCGCAAAGATCAGTTTCGCAATATCCGGTTTTGCAACATTTCATTTTTGCAACATTCAGTTTTTAAAACAATCAATCGTGCAAAAGCACTCGCGGACCAGTGGACCCGTAGATCGTTAGACCAATGAAGCTGAAAATATTTAAAAGAGATCTCAGCATGCCCAAGCGGGTCGCCGGTTTCGGCGTCCTGAAATACCGCATGCTGGCGTTCTTTGCCGTGTTTGGCCCCGGCTTTATTACCGCGAATGTTGACAACGATCCTGGAGGCATTCTTACTTACTCGCAGGCCGGCGCCAAGCTGGGTTATGTACTCTTGTGGACGCTCATTCCCACGACCATTGCGCTGATCGTGGTGCAGGAAATGGCAGCGCGGATGGGCGCAGTCACGGGCAAAGGACTGGCGGACCTGATCCGGGAAGAGTTTGGGCTGCGCGCCACATTTTTTGTGATGGTAGTGCTGGGCATAGCTGACTTTGGCAATATCATGGCAGAGTTTGCCGGACTGGCTTCCGGCATGGGGATTTTTCATGTCTCCAAATATCTTTGCGTACCGGTGGGCGCGGCGGTGGTCTGGTTTGTGGTGGTGCGCGGATCGTACAAGCCGGTGGAGCGTATCCTGATTTTGTTTTCGCTCGTCTATTTTACTTATCCCGTCTCCGCGATTTTCGCCCATCCTAACTGGTTCCAGGCAGTCAAAGACACGTTTGTTCCGCACATTAGCCGGCAGTCAGATTACATTGTGCTTTTGGTAGGACTGGTAGGCACGACCATTACTCCGTGGATGCAGTTTTACCTGCAGGCTTCCATTGTGGAAAAAGGAATCACCAAGCGGCAGTATGCGCTTTCACGCTGGGATGTGATTCTGGGCTGCATTGTTACAGACGTGATTGCGTTCTTTATTGTGGTGGCCTGCGCCGCAACTTTGTACATAAACGGCAACCACAATATTACGGACGCAGCTGACGCGGCCGTGGCTTTAGGGCCGCTGGCCGGGCGTTTTGCAGCCATGCTGTTTGCCGTGGGACTGATCAACGCAGCGCTGCTCTCAGCTGCGATTCTGCCCCTGGCGACTGCCTATAACATCTGCGAAGGACTGGGCGTGGAATCCGGCATTAACAAGAAATTTTCTGAAGCGCCAACTTTCTATTGGATCTATACGTTCCTCATCGCAGGCGGCGCTGGCATGGTGCTGATTCCTCATCTGCCTTTGATCAAACTGATTCTTTATTCCCAGGTGGTGAATGGAGTCCTGCTGCCGTTTGTGTTGATCTTTATGCTGAAGCTGGTGAACAAGCCTGAGCTGATGGGAACGTATACAAATTCGCGCATAGGCAATGTCATTGCCTGGGGCACCAGTGTAATTATGATCGGGCTTACGATTGCACTGATCTGGACACAGCTCACCGGCCACGTCTAAAGCAGCTTGCCTGTACTCAGGTCTTTTACCAATCCAGTATCAGCCTGCAGAAAATCGAAGGTGGGCAGGTCTTTGCGGTCAACCCAGCGAATGTCGCGAAAGATGCGATTCTGTAGCTCGCCTTTGAAGTGATCGACACGGTAGAAGTGCAGCTCCAACGCATTTCCGCCACGATAAGTATGCTGGATGGCCGCGACGCGCGCGCCAATCTCCGCGTCAATACCGAGTTCTTCATCGAGTTCGCGATGGAGAGCGTCTTTCAGGTCTTCGTCGGGCTCAACTTTTCCGCCAGGAAATTCCCACTTGAGCGGCATGGCCTGGTCTTCTGTCCGCTGACAGATGAGGATGGTGTTTTCTTTGACGATCA
>DASZMF010000885.1:0-2365 GCA_035552035.1 Candidatus Angelobacter sp. | reverse complement strand
CGGCAACCTATAGCAGCCAGGAGAAAAAGAACGACGACTACCCGACATAGATTGCGCACCTCACTTTTTTGCAAAATTAGCACTCTCATCGTTAGCATGAGCAATATTCCGTACAGCATTTACTTCGCAGGCGGCAGCTTGTCCCAGACCTGCCAGAAAGCCTTCATCTCCTCGGGCTTGCCCAGAGAGATTCTGGCAAATGTATCCATAGGCGGGAACGGACGCCCAATGAGGACGCTGTTCTCCTTGAAATGATCAATCACCGTCCGAATCGGACGCTGTGTGTTGAACATTACAAAATTCGTCCATGAGTTAATGGGACGCAGCTTGCGTGATTCGGCCTGGCGCATGAATTCGTCGCGATCAAACGCGTTGCGCTGAATCGCTATTTTGTGTTCGTCAGCGTTGTTCAGTGAGGCCAGAGCAGAGCGCAAAGCCAGGATATTGGTGCTGTCCTGGAGCTTGTGTGCTCCTATGAGCTGGGTGTTTCTAGCGGACGTCACGGCATAACCGAGCCTGAGGCCGGCCATGCCATAAATTTTGGAGAAGGTGCGCGCCACAATCACGCGCTCATCGTCCACCGGACTCTGCAGAAATGAGATGTAATCCGCGGAGACGGGAACAAAATCGTGGTAAGCCTCATCCATCAGGATGTAAGTATTCGGCGGCAGCTCATGGATTAGCCCTTCCAGGCTGCGCCGCGGCGTAACGCTGGCCGTGGGGTTATTCGGATTGCATATATAGAGCAGTCCGCCGTCCTTGCCCACGGCTTCCAGCATGAGCGTGAGCTGGTGCGCGTAAGAAGCTGCCAGCGGGACTTTGATGACCTCCGCCTGCGTCGCGCGGGCATAAAACTCAATCGCCTCAAATGTGGGCGATGCCATCACCAGCTTTTTCCCCGGCCCCAGAAACGCGCTGGCAGCGATCTTCAGTATCTCGGTTGAACCGCAGCCCAGCGTTACATGGTCATTCTTCACCTTGTGCATGGCGGCGATGCGTTCGATCAGCTTGTCATAGCCGCGGTCAGGGTAGCGATTGGCATCCTGAAACGGGTCTTTCATCGCCAGTACGCTGGGAAACGGCCCGTAAGGATTCTCATTGCTGTTGAGCAGGATCGGCCCACCGGGCAACGGTGTGCGACGCGGCTCAGCCCAGCTCAAAAGCTCGGTAGTAGGAAGACTAGCGGTTGCGGCCACTGCTGCAGCGCCCAGGCCGGCGGTCTTGAAAAAAGATCTGCGGGAAAGCATGGCAGGGATTGTACTCTGGGCGGGATATTTTTTTCTACGCCGTTATTCAGGCTTCAAAAACATACAGCAATAAAACCACAAAGGAGACGAAGGAACACGAAGCTGAAAAACCTTCGTGAACCTTTGTGTCCTTTGTGGTTAAAAATTTTGGTTAAGAACTGCTGCGGTCTAGGCCGTAGCTTTTTCGTTGGCGCGTTTTGCTGTCTCTACCAATGCGGTAAAGCCTGCTGCGTCATTGGTTGCAATGTCCGCCAGGATCTTGCGGTCCAGCTCTACGCCAGCCTTCTTCAGGCCGCTGATGAACTGGTTATAGCTCACGCCCAGGGCGCGGGAAGCTGCGCCAATGCGGACGATCCAGATCGACCGGTACTGGCGTTTCTTCTGCTTGCGGCCGCTGTAGGCGAATTTGAGTCCGCGCTCCACCGATTCTTTGGCGGCGCGATACAGCTTTGATTTTGTAAGAAAATACCCGCTGGCGCGCTCAAGTATCTTTTTGCGGCGCTGGCGGCGTTTAGTACCACGTTTTACGCGAGGCATGTGTGCTCCCTTTTTTGTTGCCGGAATTTTCCGGCGGTTATTCGCGGCTGCAGGGAAGGTTCAGGTCCCTGTTCACACGCGGTGAGCTCAATTTTTTATGTCTTGCGATTGAGCTCTTTTTTCAGGCCGGCCTCAGCGCTGATGTTAAGTCAGGCGGGCCGAACTCTGTCCCGAATTCGTTAGTACGAGTACGGGATCATTCTCCGGACTTTTGGCGCGTCAGCATCGCTCACCAGTGTATCCATATCGAGCTGGCGTTTGCGCTTGGTCGCCTTGGAGGTAAGGATATGGCGCTTGAACGCTTTACCGCGTTTGATCTTGCCATTCGCGGTTTTCTTAAAGCGTTTTGCTGCGCCTTTGTGCGTTTTTAGTTTAGGCATAAAATCTCAGTACTTAGTAATTAGCCGTTAGCAATTAGCTTTTGACTCATTGCTACGGCATTCATTCTTTCTACTCACATTCAAGTGAATTGAAATTTTTTTTAAAAGCCTGGCGGCAATTTCTTAGCTGCTCTTTGCCGCCGGAGGCTGCTGCGCCTGTCCGCCCGCTTGTTGCTGCTGGGGCTGGGCTGGCTTCTCCGG
>DASZMF010000884.1:0-3382 GCA_035552035.1 Candidatus Angelobacter sp. | reverse complement strand
CGGGTCAGCGCTGGCAAACTGAAACGCGTTTCAATCAACTTCAGGATAGAAGTGATTTCACGGTTGGTATGCGAAACAAAGTGAGGTTTAACGAAGGGTGAAACCACGACGATTGGCACGCGGAAGCCGCTGAGCGTAAAGTCGCCAGGCAGATCGCTGGGGCCAAGTTGCGGTGGAATATCATCCGGAGCAACGACGGTGAACGGAGGCACGTGATCATAGAGTCCGCCGCCTTCGTCATAGGCCAGAATGAAGATTGAATCGGCCCAGGCAGGGCTCTTCATCAGAGCGTCAATAATCGTCTTTACGTCAGCCGCACCTTTCTGCACATTATTGTCAGGGTGCTCATCCAGTCCGCTGCCGCCAGAACCTGAATCAATCCATACAAATGATGGCAGGTCCTGATCAGCCGTGGGGCTGGCGAGCGTAGCAAAATACTCCGAGATGTTGTGGTTGGCACGGCCTTGAATCGCCGGGTTGTTCACGTAGTCGGCAAAATTCGCCAGAACAATTCCGTCTTTGTTGTAGTAAATCCAATTCACTCCGGCATTCTGCAGGCTGGAGAAAATGGTTGGACAGGTCCACGGATCATGGCCGCCAGGCGACGGGAAAATGCGGCCTTGCGTGGTGGCACAAAACGCATACTGCCGGTTTGGCTGCGTATTCGCAAGCAGGCCCGAATGGAATGAATCGCTGGTGGCAAACTGCGTTGCCAACTCGTAGTAGTAAGGAAGGTCCGTGTCGTCATAATAGCCAAGAGCCCTGAGTCCCTTGTTGGTATCAAAGGCATGGCTCACGGAATTTGTGGTAAGCGCGAAACGGTCCATCAGGAAAGTACCGTCACTCTGCTGGTGCATATCAAAATGGCTCTCATCCCAGGCGGGGGAGAGGTTTTCCGTACGCGTGGTCTGCGCATGGAACGGATGCGCCAGCGTGCCGTCCAGCAGCGGCACCATGATATTAGGATTGTAGCCGGCGTTGATTTGATAATTGGCAATCTCGGGGTGCTTGGCCGTTACGTAATCGCCCAGTTTGCTGAAGTAATTATCAAATGAACGATTTTCCTGGAGCATCACGATCACGTGCTTGATGCCCTGGAGCCCGGCATTGGTTACGACATTGACCGTGGCAGATGCCGTCGTAGTGGCTCCAGAAGCATCTGAAGCGGTGATGGTATATGTGGTATTTTGCGTGGGCGTGACTACGTGACTGGTGGTGCCCGTTACGATTCCAACTCCATTGTCGATACTTAGAGAATTGGAGCCAGTTGAAACCCATGTCAATGTTGACTGTCCGCCCGGAGCAATGTTTACCGGATTCGCTGTCATGGTAACGCCCAGCGGGGCAGTGACTGTTGCGGTCGCCGTGGCAGTAGAAGTCCCATTGGTTGCAGTAATCGTGTAGGTAGTAGTAGCACTGGGTGAAACTGTGGTGCTGCCGCTCGCCCCACTGATCGGCGAAACACCTTGATCAATGCTGACGGATGCTGCGTTGGTGCTTGTCCAACTGAGAGTTGTGCTCTGTCCCGGACCAACTCTGGCAGGTGTCGCCGTTAGCGTAACACCGAGCAATCCTACAGTCGTAGTGGTGGTGGCAGTTACGCCATTTGCTCCTATAGCCTTTGCCGTATAAGTAATGTTGCCGTTAGGCACAACAGGCGCCGATCCTGACAAAGCCAGCGAAGTCTGATCTTCCGTAAGAATCGAAGGCGTGATGGTCACCGAAAGGGCGTTGGTGCTGGCCCATGTAAGAGTTGCGGTCTGGCCGAGACTCACAACTGGAGGCTGTGCACTTAAAGTAATGGCCGGCGCAGATCCCGCAGCCACAACATTCACTACGACTGAAGCGGAAGTTGACCGCCCTTGTGAATCGGTGGCCGTGGCAACATAAGTAGTAGTTGCGGTTGGCGAAACGGTGGCCGAACCGGTCATGGGCAAAGTGCCGGTGCCAACCGCTGGCGCAATAGAAAAAGTAGCGCCATTGGTGACCTGCCAGGACAACGTAGCCGATTGTCCAGCAATAATGTTTCCGGGCTGTACGCCAAAAGCGATAATGGCCTGTGATGCGCCGGTATTGGTGTTGCCGCCGCCGGAGCCGCCGGAGTTGACGCCGCCGCAGCCGCACAGGGCGATAAGGATTGAGACGAAGGATACTTTCAGTAGACGAAGAGTGTTTGTACGAGTCATGGCGCTATTCACCACCTGGGTTATAGGCTCAGATGTAAGAGCAGCAGCTTGGGTTTGCTGAGTAGCTGGATATTGATTCTTAGTACGAGATATTGATTCTTAGTACGAAAGAATCTGTTTTGCTAACTCTGAGAGGCGCAGGAAAGTGGTGCGAGTGTGAAAAAACGGGTGATTTGGCCACAAAGAAAAAGCCCGTCACCATTGCTGGCAGACGGGCCCTCTCAAACTAAGAATATCTTAACAATTACTTAATAATACTTGCACCTGCTGTGGCGCATTGGCCGTCCTGGTCGCTATTGGCTCCTGAGAGACCAATCGCACCCACGATCTTGCCATCCATCACCAACGGAATGCCGCCTTCAACCGGAATCGCGTCACGCAGGGCCATGACGCGCAAGCCTGCTCCGCCAGAGGCCAGAGCGTCCTGGAAGGCCTTGGTGGGGCGTTTGTACAACGCGGCCGAACGCGCTTTATCAATGGCAACGGCAGCGCTGCCGAGCTGCGTGTTGTCCATCTTCTCGTAATAAATAAGCGTACCGTTAGGATCGACAATGGCCACGGCCATGGTCCAGTGATTTTTTACCGCTTCTGCCAGGGCTGCTGCCGCAGCTTTCTTGGCGTTATCGACGCTGATAGGTGGTCCATAAGGATTCGACATTTGAGCCTCCATTCCCAGCGCGCAAAATGCCAGTGCCAGGACAGTAAGTATTTTTGAAATACGTAATAACATCGTAGCTTGCTCCTCTTCTTCTCGCAGGTATGCGAAATTTCACAGGAAAAATCATCCGTATTACATTCCGGAAACAGGCGTTTTTTGCAACCGCTCTGCTACTGGTGCTGCCATGTGGCGCAATCGCCACAATTTCACGAAGGATGGAAGTCTAAAGGGGCGAAATCACGCGCGTCAAGCCGCGCAGATGAAAACCTGCTCCCATTGCAGGCGAAAATAGGGCTGCGCGTTTGAATGTTTAGGAAAATGTTTGCGAGAATGTTGAGTGAGAGTTGCAGCCGCTAAGCTTTTCGACTGAAAAAACTTTCGCCCGAAAAACATGACAGAAAACATAGAGCCAATTTCGCACTTCTTTTATTCTGACCGGTTGAAGCTGCAGTTCTGGGATTACGGACAGGATGGCAAGCCCGCACTGGTGCTGGTCCACGGCGGTCTGGACCACGCCCGCAACTGGGACTGGGTTGCG
>DASZMF010000883.1:0-5444 GCA_035552035.1 Candidatus Angelobacter sp. | reverse complement strand
AGAAGATAGTGCTCTGGGGAACCATTCCGCTGGGAGATGCGGGAACAAAAGAGACGCTGGCGATTGAAGATCCGGCAGAGTTTGTGGCGCAGCTTTTTCGCATGCTGCTGGAGCGGCGCGGAATAACTGTCCACGGCAAGACGCGCGCGCGGCATGGCGAAGGCGCGCAGTTCTTTCTGGCTTCGGCGGTCGCAAGCCCGCAAGCAAATGTTTCTGAAGCATCGGCACAGGATTCAGCGTTGGCCACAAACACGCCAGCAGCAGCGGGTGATAATTCCCTGCCGTCGAGCGCGCCGGTCCAAGGCACGCCTGCGGATATTTCATCAAGCAACAAAGTTCTCGCCGAGCATTTTTCAACGCCGCTGGCGGATGATATCCGCGTGATTAACAAGACGAGCCAGAACCTGCATGCTGAGCTGGCGCTGCGGCTGGTGGGAAAGCTGCGCGGCAGCGGTGGATCGTTTGAAGGCGGCATTGCCGCGGTAAAACAGTTCTTGCTGCAAGCCGGGCTCAAAGACGATGAATTTACTTTTCTGGATGGCTCAGGGCTTTCACGGCGCGATCTGGTTACGCCTGCGGCGACTGTGCAGTTGCTGATTTATGCGTCGCGGCAGCCGTGGGGAGTTGCGTTTGAGGAATCGCTGCCTGTGGGCGGCGTGGATGGCTCGCTGGCTGACCGTTTCCAGAACACACCTGCCGTTGGACAGATACATGCCAAGACAGGATCGCTCAGCCATGTGAATGCGCTCTCTGGATACGGACAGACGGCTGCGGGCAAGCGGTTTGTGTTTTCCATCTTCTGCAACAATCACAACATGCCCGGCAGTAAAGTGCTGGCGGCGATTGATGCGATTATGCAGGTGCTGGTGGGTGATGGACAGGCAGGCAAGAAGTAAGTCTTTTGCCGAAATTCATCTTAAAAAGTATTTAAATTGTTGAGCCGTCAAATTGACCTCAGCGGCTGAAGCCGATATTTAAAAGCAGCTTGCCGCAGGCATAAATACCTGCTCCACCCTCTGGCCGCTTGCGTCTTTTATTTAAGCAGTAAGGTAGAATCTCGCGATGCATACTACGCTGCCACTTGCTGGTATTCGAGTGATCGATTTTGGACGCTTCATCTCCGGTCCATACTGCGCCATGTTGCTGGCGGACATGGGTGCGGATGTGATTCGCGTGGACCGCCGGCATGGCAGTGAAGATCGCTACATTGCCGCGATTACGGAAAGCGGCGAAGGCGGCGGCTTTCTCTCACTCAATCGCAATAAGCGCAGCTTGACGCTGGATACTTCGAAGCCAGAGTCGGCGGAGATCATCAAACGGCTGGTGCGCGGCGCTGACGTAGTGGTGGCCAACCTGCCGATGAATGTGCTGAAGAGCATGCGGCTGGATTATGAGTCACTGAAGGCGACCAAGCCGGACATTATTCTTGCGCGCATTTCAACTTTTGGTCCGGACGGGCCCTACGCGAACCGCGTGGGCTTTGATACGGTGGCGCAGGCGATGTCCGGGGCGATGAGTCTTACGGGATTTCCTGGCGCGCCGGTGCGTGGCATTGTGCCCTTTGCTGATTACGGTACGGCGCTGCATACGGTGTTTGGGGTGATGGTGGCGTTGTACCATCGGCTGCAAACCGGCGAAGGCCAGATTGTGGATGGGTCTTTGCTTTCGACAAGTATTGCGTTTGTGCAGGGCTTGCTGGCGGAGCGATCTGTGCTGGGCCTTGAACGCAAGCAGATGGGCAACACCAGCTTTTACGCGGCTCCCTCTGATGCTTATAAAACCAAAGACGGATGGATTGTGGTTTCTGCAGTGGGCAATGACATGTTTGCCCGCTGGGCGCGGCTGGTGGGCCATGAAGATTTCATCGGCGATCCGCGCTTTGCCACCGACCAGCTGCGCGCGGACAATTGCGCTGTGATTACTGACGCGATGAATGCTTGGCTGGCAACGCGCACCACGCAGGAGGCTATCGCTGAGTTGGAGAAAGCGCGCGTCCCTGCCGGGCCAGTTCTGGAATTGAACGAGGTATTGGAAGATCCGCAGGTAAAAGCGCGCGAGCTGCTGCGCTACGTGGATCACGTGGGCGCGGCCAAACCGGTGCCGCTGGCAGATACAGCCGTGAAATTGTCGGCGACGCCCGGCGGCATTCGTGAACGGGCAGCGGCGCTGGGTGAGCACACGGACGAAGTGCTGCGTGAGATTGGCTACGCAGACGAAGAAATTCTGGCGCTGCGCAAGGCAGAAGTGGTTTGAGAGTCACCTAAATATTGTAAAAACTTGTAGTTCTATGCTAACTAAAACTCATATCCCCACTACCCGCATCTGAGCACGCGCCCTGTGTCGAGGTATAAGTACCAACGAAGGTAGCGCCACCAAACGGCAATGGCGCAAAAGTTCCCTGCAATGACAAGGTCCCTGTGACACCAGACTGACTATCGGTTAGAACAAGAGTGCTTCCCACGCCTATAACAATGCTAGACGGAGCTACAGTAAACGCGCTAAAGCAAGTTCCTGCCGCGATGGTTCCTGTTCCGGTTGCAGAGAAGAACCCGTGCGCATCCGGACCAGTTTGAGTCATATTGAGATTGATCTGAGAAACCGGGCCGCTGTTTGAGGTAAGCGTTCCAATCCAATTCGTACCGGTAATAACCATGACATTTCCGCTGGCAACGCCCTGGGTTGGACCGGCGCAGCCGGCGCCCGCGAGAGTGTACGTGCCGGACACAATACTCAAGTGGCCGCCAGGGTGAATCAGGTTAAGACTCAGCGCCTGGCCACCGGGAAGAATAAGCCCCAGCGTCACTGTGAAATTGCCAGCAGAGTCAGTCCCCAACGTGCCGTTCACAGGTATATCCGTGTTAAAGCTAGAACACGAGGCTGCAGTCAGGTGCATAACGCCGGTCACGTTATTGCCTGATTGCTCCAATGAACCTGCGACGCTGAAGCTTACTGCAGAACTCGAGGATGAAGAACTGTCAATCTGATAAAGCCCGGAAGAAAAAGGAAGAGGGCTGGGCGTTGGAGCAGGCGCCATAGTGCTGCCGCATCCGGCAAAGCTAAAGCAGAAACATACTATGATTGCAAAGCTAATTAATGATGATGCGGTACGTGGCATGAGCAACGCTCCGTTCTTGAGGTGCTCTTATCCATTCCAGAATAGGATAGGTTTGGCAAACCTCAACTTCAGGTATCTATTCTAACAAAAAACAGTACTACAGAGATGGCATGATCCGTGTCAGCTCTTCATCCCTGAGATTCATCTAGTAGTTATCTTATGAGCCAGAGTAAGCGTGCTGTGTTTCTAGCTTGGTTTAAATGGTTCAGACTGCAGATTGGCAATCCGTGCCGGATTGGGCTTGCTGGCGCATATACTAGCGCCGCTCCATGGTCCTGATTGGGGTGCAGCGGAGCGCGCCGTTCTGGGTTACGATGTCGCCGGTGCATTTGTGGGCTTCATGCAGTTCTGCGTTGACCCAGTGGTCTTTGCCGTCATTGCAGGAGGCGTAGAGAGTGGCTCCCTTCATGCGGACATCGCGGCAGGTGGAGATATAAGAGCCCGGCGGCAGCACGTCACTCACCGCACAACTCAAAATGCCGTTGAGGTTCATTACACCGTCAGTGCAGCGGTCGGCATTGTGGAGAGAGGTGGGCGCTTCATGGCCGTCAGCACTCTGGCACACGGCATGGAGCGTGCTGCCTTTCATCTGCATATTTTTGCAGGTCTCAGTATAAGAACCGGTGGGCACTGTGGGCGCGGTGTGCTCAGTGTGTGCGCAGGCCAGGTTGCCTTTTTTGTTTTCAATATCCGCGCTGCACTTCTCATAACTGGAAAGTTTGGTGGAGTGCGGCTTGCCGTTGGCGTCCTGGCAATTGGCATACAGCGTATCTTTTTTTACGGAAATGTCAGTACATGTCTGCTGGTAAGAGCCCTGCGGATTGGCGTCCTGCACTGGAGCCGGAGCACCGGCCGGTTCTTGTGTGCCAGGCATTTCTTGTGTACCAGCCTGGGCCTGGGCACCGGCCAGAGACAGGGCAACCACGACTGCAACCACGCTAAGAATATGTATAAAACGCATAAGAGCATTTCCTTTCAATTTCACCACGTTATTCGCCCAGTATAGTGGAGGTTCACAGGGATTGGCGGAGAGAATTTCACCGCTCTCTGCGATGCAATCTCATTGTATAAACGAGACTGGCCATTCGCGGGAAACATATGCTGAAAACCATGGAACGAAGGTAATCTGTGACCAGTTCGACCAAGCCAGAAAATCCGCAATCCCCTGCCGCCCAGGCAGGCGTGGGACGGCATGCTTTTCTGGTGGCGGCGGGAATATTTTTGAGCCGGATTGCCGGGCTGGTGCGCGACCGCATTTTTGCTTATTACTTCGGCATTACATACGTTGCCGACGCCTTCAAGGCCGCGTTGCGCATTCCTAACACGCTGCAAAACCTGTTTGGCGAAGGCGTGCTCTCAGCGTCGTTTATTCCTGTCTATGCCAAGCTGGTGGCCCAGAAAGATCGCGAGGAAGCGGGCCGGGTGGCTGGCGCAATATTTTCCCTGCTTTTCCTTGTTACTTCTTTGCTGGTGCTGGTGGGCGTGCTGGCCACGCCCTACATTATTGACATTATCGCGTTTGGTTTTAAAGGCGAGACACGCAGGCTGGCCATTCAGCTGGTGCGGATTTTATTTCCCGGTGTAGGTCTGCTGGTGATGTCAGCATGGTGCCTGGGCATTCTCAACAGCCACGGAAAGTTTTTTCTCTCTTACGTTTCACCGGTGATCTGGAACGCCGCGTTCATTGTGGCCATGCTGGCGTTTGGCCGGCGCGCGGATATGTCTCACCTGGCGGTTTATACCGCATGGGGATCTGTAGTGGGAAGCGGCCTGCAATTTCTGGTGCAGCTTCCCGTGGTGTTGCGACTGGCTCCGGAGCTGCGGATTTTTTTTAGTTCACTTACAGAAAATATGCGCGTGGTGATAAGAAACTTTGTTCCCGTATTTATCAGCCGTGGCGTAATTCAACTGAGTGCATACATTGATGGACTGCTGGCCAGCCTGTTGCCTGTGGGCGGCGTTTCCGCACTGGCCAATGCGCAGACTCTCTACACTCTGCCGGTGAGTTTATTTGGCATGTCGATTTCTGCGGCGGAGCTGCCGGCGATGTCCAGCACGCTGGGCACTAGCGAGCAGGTGGCGGAAACGCTGCGCAAGAGAATCGCGGCCAGCACAAAGCGGGTTGGATTCTTTGTGGTGCCTTCAGCGCTGGGATTCATTGCTCTGGGCGACGTGATTACCGCAGCCATTTACCAGACAGGAAAATTTCATCATGCCGACGCCGTGTATGTCTGGGGGATTCTTGCCGGCTCAGGCGTTGGCCTGGTAGCGTCGACGGTGGGGCGGCTTTATTCTTCAGCCTACTACGCGTTGCGCGACACGCGCACGC
>DASZMF010000882.1:0-2532 GCA_035552035.1 Candidatus Angelobacter sp. | reverse complement strand
ATATGCACTTTTGAATACCTTGAAATTGTAATTGCTGAAAGCAGTTTGTGTGGAGAGCCGCCGCACACCTCAATCTTTTCTGAACGGATTCCATCGCGCAAGCACGCTCTTCTTAATGGGTTCCATCACCTCAAAGGCATTCGGATCCATGCCCGCAACATCCTGATCGTGGCGATATCCCGTAAGCTCTGCCGCGAGTTCAACCGGAATATCAAAAATGCAATCTACATCCTCGTGACCGCGACTCTTTTGTTCTGCAAACAGCCGGTCTTTGATTGCTACGAAGCCAGTTGGAGGCGTCCCCTTTTCTACCAGATGCGTAACTCCTTCTTGCCCATCATGCACCACTGACCAAATTTCTTCTCCGTTGTGCCATGACGCCACTGTGCTGTACATCACATGTTCTTCCGCAAAACAATAGAGCAGATTAAATGCCTTGGAGAACTCTTTGAGTTTCCTTTGCGGAAGCTCTTTTCTGTTGAATCGAACAAGATAGAAGCCATTCGGCAACTCCACGGCAGAAAATTGCGATTTAGAAGAGACTGCTCTCTTTCCCGTGGGAATCAGACCCATCGCCGCCAGCACCGCTTGTGGCGAAGCTCCCTTAGCTGCTATCCATGAAAGTGACCAGCCCATCGCTCATATCCCGCCAGATTTATTTTTTCTTCGGTTTCATCATCTGCCACTGTTCTTCTGTCAGCAGGCCGCCCAGATGGTTAAATTCACTGGAGCCTTTGAGTTGCTCGCCGCCATCCATGGTGATCTGCTCGCCATTGATGTAGCCGGAGTAGTCGCTTACCAGAAACGCCGCGAGGTCTGCGAGCTCCTGATGCGTGCCAAAACGGCCCAGGGGATTTTTCTTCTTGGCCATCTCCTCCATTGACTTCACCGGCATGAGCCGTGAGAAAGCGCCTTCCGTTGGTACCGGCCCCGGCGCAATCGCGTTAAAGCGGATCCCCTTTTTGCCCCACTCCACGGCCAAACTGCGCGTCATGTTTAAGACCCCCGCCTTCGCTACCGACGAAGGCACCACATAAGGCGAGCCAGTTTCAGCATACGTAGTTGTAATGCTCAAGACATTGGCCTTGCGGCCTTCTTTGATCCAGCGTTTGCCGCAGGCCATGGTCACGTTAATGGTTCCCATGAGAACAATTCCAATTACGGATTCAAACGCGCCAATGGAAAGCTCTTCTGTGCGGCATAGAAAATTTCCTGCGGCATTATTCACCAGCACATCAATCGGACCATCCTGCCAGAAGTTTTCCACCATGGCTTCTACCATGTCATTCTTGCGGACGTCGCAAGGGAAGGTCTTCACCGTTCCACCGGTTTCTTTGCGCAGTTCATCAGCGGCTTGCGCCAGAACGTCTTCGCGGCGTCCGCAAATGCAGAGTGACGCGCCCAATTCCAGAAAGCGCTTTCCCATGCTCTTGCCCAGGCCTGTTGCGCCGCCGGTAATCAGAACTTTTTTGCCCGCAAGTAAATTTGCTTGGAACACAGTGACCATCCTTGGTTTTTAAAATGAATGCTTTCAGAATGAATGTTTCAAAATGGATTTTTTCAAACTGACCAGACATCCTAAATCGTGCGCGGCTCATGCAGCCAGCCACCGAATCGCCTCAAAAGAGCTGGAACCCCTGCTTTCTCACTCGTCTGTGGAACAGTTTAAAATCCAGAGTACATTTATAACCTGTTTATTTTCTATGAGTTAGAGAATTTTAACATGGAGTATATTTGTACCGTTGCCTTCAGGATATGTGGCCGACTATCGTACTCATAGATTCAAGGAGGGCAAGAGATGGCGCTGCAATGGATATTCATGTTGGTGATTCTGTGCCGCATCTGTATGCCTACCTTGAGTTTTGCGAACGCAGGTTCCCGTTTAAGAGGCGCGCGGCGCAACGCACGCCGGAGGTACTAAAATGTTAGAGCTTCGTTTGGAATTGCAGCCTTTCTATGATGATCGTGATCCCAAAAATGCGCGCCGTGTGCAGCGTGGTTCTTCCACCGCCCGCAGTGAAGGATGGTCATCCAAATCCTCTTACGGCAACCAGTGGGAGGCCGCGCTCGACAGCCCAACGGTCCCACGCCGCGGCGGTGCGCTCGAGGAAGACACGTTCGAGTTCGGGTCGAGTCGCGTCATTGAGTTTGAGCTCTAAAAGCAATCGCTCGGCAAAGTGCGGCTCCAGCGCCGCCACCGCAATCCAGCCGTCGCTTGCCCGGTAGAACCCGTATAACGGATAACCGCCGCTCAGCAGCCCTCCCGCAGCAGTCAACCCAGCCCTGAGCGGCGCAGCCAGATCTTGCGCACACTCGTGCAGAGAAACCCACGCGCAGCCTGCCTCTCCCTTGCGGGCAAATTTGTTGAGCAGTGCCAAAGCCATGCTGACCGCGCGCTCAGCCGATGCCAGATCCACAAATAAACTAGCGGGCATCTCCGGCGGCCTCAACAGCCCAAAATCACTCTGGTAAGTCAGATCATGCCCGGTACGCTCTTCCTCCGGCGCCGGATAGCCAACAATCCCCACAAAA
>DASZMF010000881.1:0-1808 GCA_035552035.1 Candidatus Angelobacter sp. | reverse complement strand
ATTACGCGAAGAAAATTCCTGCAAGCAACGGCAAGATTGCCGTAAGCGGATTCTGCTGGGGCGGCGGACAGTCATTCCGGTTCGCTACGAATCGCAAAGACCTGAGCGCGGCGTTTGTGTTCTATGGCCCTGGTCCGGAGAACGTTCCGGCAATCACCGCTCCAGTCTATGGTTTCTATGCCGGTGAAGATGCGCGTATTGGCGCGACGATCCCCGCGACGACCGATGCCATGAAAGCTGCCGGCAAGAAATATGAGCCGGTAACCTACGCAGGCGCAGGCCACGGATTTATGCGTGCCGGTGAAGATCCGGCCAACGATGCCGCGATTGCCAACACCAGCGATGATGCTGACACGAAGAAGAAGCACGATATGGCCGTCGCCAATAAAAAGGCGCGGACAGATGGCTGGGAGCGCTGGCTCACGCTGTTGAAGTCGATGTAACTTGACGTTTATCACAAAGAAGAATGACGCCGGTGCAAAATACGGCGTCTCTTTTTTGTTTGGCGACTATAAAGCTTTCACTGCGTGACTGCACGCTAAGTGGCAAAGACTTTGCCGGGAATGACGATCAGGTGAAAGTGGCCGCGCGCAGAATGCTGAGCGAACAATTATGTACGCGCTCTGCGTGGGCCAGCTTCGGCTCTTCACGGCTTTCGCCGATCTGCTTACCGCAAAGCACACAACAGGATTCCACTAAGTTCGTCTCCGCGTTACGATGGCGAACGAAGCCCGGCATGGCGAACTTGTCATGCAGATGGCCTTTTCTATGGTCCTCTTTTACCTTGACGAGAAAATATTCGACCGCATCCAGATGAACGTCAGTGGACTTGCCGCCGAGCGTATTCCGGTCTTTGCGATCAAACAGTAGAAGAAATCGGAGAGAGCAAACCGGACAATCGACTGTCTCACGGGCTTGAACATATCCGCGACTGATCAGCACAAAGGCCTGCTGCTTGGCGCGCTGCTTGACGATTACCGGCCGTAGTTTTTGCCGCTTCATGCTTGCACCATCCTGAATGGCAAGGCAATCATAGCAGCGCATGACTCTTAGAATCGGGAAAGCAGAAATTGTTTACGGATACCCAATAATAAGCGTGGCCTAACTTGCAGAGTTTCTGGATTGCCAGGCTGAGATAACTTTTACTCCCATTTCCCGTCTAAACAAAAGTCTTTGGAACCAGAGGGCCTGATCGCTCGTATAAAGCAATGGGAAAAGTCCTGTCCGCAGTGCTAATTGACATGGAGGCGACATGAACTCTGAAACGAAACGGGCCATTGCATACCTGGTTGTGATTGTGGGAATGATTGCCTTGACTGTACCGCTGATGCGCAGCCAGTCCGCTGCGAATGAACAGGCGGAACGCTTTCAACGCAGCTTCAACCTTTCTTCTGGCGGCACGCTGGACGTTGACAATTACAAAGGCACAATTCACGTGACTGGCTCAGACACCAACCAGGTAACGGTGGATGTGACCAAGCGCTTTGATGGCAGTGAGTCCACGCGCAAATGGTGGCTGGAAAATCTTCAGATCAACTTCCACAATTACGGCAATCATGTTTCAGTGGAGGTGAAATATCCTGACTGCACCTTCTGCTGGCAAGGCTTGAATTATGAGGCGGCCGTTGAACTGGAGATCCATGTGCCGCGCCAGACCAATGTGAAGCTGGAAAGCTATAAGCCTGATATCAAGGTGGCCGCGATCCAGGGTGACATTCGTGTGAAGAGTTATAAATCACCGATTGAAATTGATTCCACCACGGGCTCAATCAGGATTGATACATATAAAGACAACATAAAGCTGCGCA
>DASZMF010000880.1:0-1847 GCA_035552035.1 Candidatus Angelobacter sp. | reverse complement strand
GCTTGTAAAGCTGGTGTGAAGCCAGGACGTGGATTTGTAAAGGTAGAGTAAAACCCGTCCCAAAGAGCGGCCGACGGCAGTTAAATAGAGGTAGCCAGATACATGCACGCTTCCACCTCCGCTTTGCCTACCCATATTTTGCTGGTGGATGACGACATGAAATTGTGCCGTCTTATCCGCGATTTTCTGGAACCGATGGGGTATCAGGTGGCGGCGGCGCACACCGGCCCGCAAGGCGTGGAGATGGCGCTTCGTCAGCCCTTTGCGGCGCTGATTCTGGATGTGATGATGCCAGGCATGGATGGGCTGGCCGTGCTGCGCCGGATTCGAAAAAGCTCCAGCATTCCGGTGCTTATGCTGACCGGGCGCGGCGAAGAATCGGACCGCATCGTGGGACTTGAGCTGGGCGCGGACGATTATTTGCCGAAGACCTTTTCGACCCCTGAATTGCTGGCCCGGCTGCGCGCGGTGATACGCAGGTCAATGGCCGTGCCGGCCGGACAAACCGGACAATCGCCGCCGCTAATTGTGGGTGATCTGCGGGTCCATCGCGAATCCCGGTTCGCGACCCTGGCCGATCAAACACTGCAACTCACCGCCGTGGAGTTTGACCTTCTTTTCTCACTCGCCAAAGCCGCTGGGCGGGTGAAGACGCGCGAGCAGCTTCTGCTGGAGGTGGCTGACCGTCACTTCGATATCCTGGACCGCTCCATTGACGTGCACATTTCTTCCATTCGGAAGAAGCTCGGGGATGACCCAAGGTCTCCACGCTTCATCGCCACAATCCGCAGCGCCGGATACATGATGCGCAAACCCGGTTCGGAAGCCGTATTTTGAGGCCGGTCACTATACTAAAAATTGTTTCTGATCCGCCGCTACCTTCCGTTTGCCACGTTGGCGTTTGCAATTGCGGCGTTCTATCTTTATCAGTTAGACGGCGTGGGCGTCCTGGGTCCCGACGAGCCGCGCTATACGGCCATTGGGCAGGCGATGGCGCACACTGGAGACCTCGTGACGCCGCGTCTTTGGGGTTCACCCTGGTTTGAGAAACCGCCTCTCCTCTATTGGATGACGGCCGTCGGCACAGCCCTGGGTCTAGGGCCGGAAATGGCCGCGCGCCTTCCCGTGGCGCTGTTGAGTCTGGCATTTCTGGTAGTGGCGTTCGAACTGCTGCGCAACGAATTCGGCGGGGAGGCTGCCGGTGCTTCACTGCTGCTGCTGGCCACATCGGCGGGTTGGGTGGCGTACAGCCAGCTTGCGTTGACAGACCTGCCGTTGGCAGTGTTTTTCTCACTCACTGTCTTTCTGAGCTTGCCGCTGTTGCGCAAATCGCCGCCTGCCGCCGTCCGCGGGCGCTTTCTGTGGATTGGCGCTTGCCTGGGAATGGCCATGCTGGCCAAAGGTTTGGTGCCGCTGGTGCTGTTTGTGCCGGCCGTCTGGTTTTTGCGGCGCTGGTGGCGGCATTGGTGGCTGGCCGTTTTGGCTTGCGTGCTGGTAGCCGGGCCGTGGTACGTCGGTGTGTACGCGGTCAACGGCAAACCGTTCCTGGAAGATTTTTTTTGGAAGCAGCATTTTCAACGTCTTTATTCCACCGCTCTGCAACATGTGCAGCCGTGGTATTACTATGTCCCCGTGCTGCTAGGCGGATTGTTTCCATGGACGCCTCTGTTTGCATTCCTGGTCCGGCGTGCTAAACCAGACGAGAACCGCTGGGACACGCGGCGCCTGTTCCTATTAGCCACGGCTGGCTTTGGCTTTCTGTTCTTCAGCCTCTCGCTCAATAAGTTGCCCGGCTACTTAATCCCGCTGATTCCATCGCTCTTTGTCCTGCTGGGTTCACAATTTGA
>DASZMF010000879.1:0-1839 GCA_035552035.1 Candidatus Angelobacter sp. | reverse complement strand
GATCCTCTGCTTACTCTGTTCCTCTGCGTTTCAAAAGTTTCTGCCTTCCCATGAAAAAGCGCGTGCTGATTCCAAAAGTAACGCCGTCCATGCTGTTTTCCTTCCCGAGTGCGCCGCCTGTGTGCTATCTATGAACAGAATGCATCTTCCTGAAATTGAGTGGCAGCCGGTCTCCCGAGCGCAATTTATCGGGTGGACAATCTTTTACGTCCTGCTGCTTTTCTATCTCACCGCGAACTGGGGACAGCTCACGCTGTTGGATAACATCCATCTCCCCATTCATGAAGGCGGACATCTTCTCTTTGGCTGGCTGGGTGAAACCCTTGGGCTCTGGGGCGGAACGCTGCTTCAGCTAATCGTGCCAGCGCTGCTGGCCATGAGCTTTGCCCTGCGCCGTGAACTTCCCGGCACAGTGTTCTGCGTGTTCATGTTCTTTCATAGCCTCACCGGCGTAGCAACCTATATGGCGGATGCGCTACGGCTTGAGCTGCCATTAGTGACGGTCGGCGCTGTCGCGGACGAAGCCCAGCATGATTGGGTGCGTATCTTCTCCAGCCTGGGCGTGCTGCCGCATGCCATTCAGATTGGCAACTTCACGCGGCTCGTCGCTTTCGCAGGAATGATTGGGACGGTGGTGTGGTTTGCGTGGCGAAATCTGCATCAAAACGAAACCGCTATTTCAATTGATTAAGCCACCGCCCTATTTATTTACACATGAATGATTCGTTCTGCCAGCCAGGCCTAGCTCTGCGCTTCATGACCGCGATCGCCCGGATGCTGTCCTGCTTTCCGTCCTGTAACCAGGATGCAGAGAACCATAAAGACCGCAATTACCAATGACGAACTGATGCGGCTCAGGTTGAGCCCGCCGTTGGCCAGCGGCTTAGTCAGCAGGTCGCCCAGCGTTGCACCCAACGGACGGGTAAGGATAAAGGCCATCCAAAACAGCAAGGTGCGTGAAGTGGACGTGAAGAAATAGGCGGCGGCAATCAGGGCCAGCGCTCCGCCAAAAATCATGGCTCCGCGTTCGTAGCCTATTCCAGGAGTGTCAGAGAGGAAATCGCCCAGCGCGGTGCCGAGCGTATTGGAAAAAAGAATCGTGATCCAGTAAAAGACTTCTACCGTTGTGGTGGTGATGTCACGAAATGAAATTGAGCCTACTGTGAATCGCCAGAGTCCCAGCACAACCATCAAAAGGGCAAACAGAATCAATGATCCGCCAACATAGCCAAAGCCAAGCGAGCGGTCAGCGTAGTCCGCCATGGTTGTGCCCACCGTGGTGGTGGTGACAATTACGGTCCAATATAAAAAAGGATGGAAGGCCTTTGTACGAATCTGGGCCGCGAGCGCAGCCAGGAAGCACACCATGAAGATGGCGGTGCTCAGCAGGTAGCCCAGGTTCAAAGTCATGGAGAGCGCGTCTCCACCGGTTTCGCCCAGGGTAGTTGCGGCAATCTTGATGATCCAGAAAGCCAGCGCCACCTGCGGCACTTTGCTGACGACCAGTGAGCTGCGCGTGTTTTGGACGGAGATATTTCTATCTTTAATAGAAGAGTTCGCCAAAGGCAGAACAAGAGAATTTGTCGACATAAATGACCCCGGATCTATCTACTTACTAATTTACCAACTTCGCCCCGTTTCTGCCCACCGGCAATAAGCGGTTTCTACATCGCAATTGTTTCCACCAGCTCCAGCGCGGTCTTGCGCACCGGTTTCATCAGCGGCAGGCTTGATAGCTTGAGCAAAGTCACCAGCAGGCCCAGGCTTTTTTCCATCAGCATTTGCGTGCGTTGCTGTTTCTCTGAGCGGTCATAGAGCCAGAACAGGATCATGCCCATC
>DASZMF010000878.1:0-1935 GCA_035552035.1 Candidatus Angelobacter sp. | reverse complement strand
CAGTTGAGTGCGATCTGAGGAACGGTCTTGCCGGTTTCAGCAGCGACTTGATCGAGCGCGTCCACAACCTTATATAAATACTCGTCGGCTACTACGGGGCCGCCGGCGGAAGCGTCATGCAGGCGGCTTACGGCGGGCAAGGGCTGTCCGCGACGGAGCTTGCCGGTGAGGCGTCCCCAGCCCAGGGGGCTCCAGATCAATGCGCCCACTTTTTCTTCCACGGCCTGTGGCATGAGTTCCCACTCGTAATCGCGACCGATGAGCGAGTAATAAACCTGATGCGCCACGTAGCGCGCCCATCCGTACTGGCGGCTGGTGTCGATGGATTTTTGCAGATGCCAGCCGGAGAAATTGGAAGCTGCGATATAGCGGACTTTCCCATCGCGAACAAGTTTGTCGAGCGTGTTGAGCGTTTCGTCAATGGGCGTGGTGCCGTCAAAACCGTGCATGTGGTACACATCAATGTAGTCTGTACCCAGGCGCTTGAGCGAGCCTTCAACCTGCTGCATGAGGTGATAGCGCGACGAGCCGAGTGCGTTTGGATCAGGGCCGGCGGCTTCAGAGCGCGATCCACTGTTAAAGCGGAAGCTGGCTTTCGTGGAGATGAGCACGCTCTCACGCGGCAGATGCTTGATGGCCTGGCCAAGAATTTCTTCTGACATGCCGTTGGAATAGACGTCAGCGGTGTCAAAGAAATTTACGCCCGCTTCCATGCAGATGTCGATGAGCTGGCGGGCTTCCGCTACGTTTGTTTCTCCCCAGGCTTTGAAAAATTGATTGCCTCCGCCGAAGGTGCCAGTGCCGAAGCAGAGTACGGGGACTTTGAGTCCCGAATGGCCAAGCTGACGATAATTCAATACTGACTCCTTTTCTATTTAGATGTAGCCTGGCTTATTTAGGAGCCAAAATAATCTGGCCAATATGGAATGAAAGATGATTGGTGCGGCTCAGCAGAACGCTCAGGCGGTTGCGCATGGGATCTTTGGCGTAGTCTTCGTCGGTCATGGCGGTGTGGCGCTGGAGCCATTCGTCGGAGGAGAGCGCGGTGAATTTATCGAGCAACGCGCCGTTTACCTCTGACCAATATTTTTTCAGGTCATCTACGGCGGGAAGCTGCGCGACTTCACGATCTGGCTTGGTGATAAAGGGTTCGTCCAGCTCGGGATGCAGTTGTGGGCCAAGTCCCAGGAGCGGCAACATACGGTCATGCACGGCGGTAAGATGTCCCAGCAGATAGATGAGCCGGTTTTTGCCCGGAGCAATTTGTTGCTGAAGCTGGTCTGCGGTCAAGGGAGAAAAGATTTTGTCGGCCCGCCCCACGGTTATTTTCCAGGAGTTGACCGCGGCTTGAGTTGCCAGTTGCTGGGAATTCATTATGTCCTTCTTTCCTGTTTTATATGGCGCAGAATTAAATCAGGCTTGAAACCGAACCTCAATCTGTTCTTTCACTATACGCACTTCATAGCAGGGTACCGCGGCGCAGGCCGGCCCTTCACGCACGCTGCCATCGGCCAGAGCAAACCGCGAGAAATGCCACGGACATTGAACTGTGCCTGACTCCAGTTTGCCTTCATTGAGTGGCGCGCCATAGTGTGAGCAAACGGCGCCAATGGCATAAATATTTCCTGCGGACTTTACCAGCAGGATTGGCTGGCCTTCCACTTCAACGCGGCGCAGCTGGCCTTCTGCCAGTTCGCTGGCCGCTAGTGCAGGCTTAAAGTCACTTGGTCCGCTGCGATAAGCATTGCGATTGATCATTACGCCCATGCGGTAAACCAATCCGCCGCCAAGATATGCGCCGCCGCTGACTACGATGAAGCCCACCAAGGCCACAGCAAAAGATTGCCCGCTCAAAATCCATTGGTCTTGCCAGCGCATGAGGAACGAAGCGAGGAAAAGCAGCGTTGCTACCGTATTCACAATACCGTGGACTGC
>DASZMF010000877.1:0-2064 GCA_035552035.1 Candidatus Angelobacter sp. | reverse complement strand
GCCTTTACTGCCGTGGCGCTGCCGCCCGTCTATGAGCCCGGGCTTCCCGCTTTGCGCGTGGAACATAACACGGTCCGGGTTCCTCTGGGTGAAGCGCTTGCCGCCGCCGGGATTGGGCCTTTCACGGTTGTGAACAATCACTTCAGTACAGGCGGCAATATTCAGGGCACAGGAACCCAACTTGGGCAGACAGTGCTTCTGCTGAATCTGGGCAAGGGCATTGACTCCGCTGCTACGGCCAGCACACCCAGCGGACTTTACACGGTTGCCCAGACTTCTAAAGCGGGGGTTAGCTCAGTGGCTGCCAATCCGGTTACTGAGATTTCCAGCGGTGCTGTCTTGTTCACCAATAATGTCTGCCAACTAGAAGCGCGCCTGGGTGGCCTGCGCGAAGACTTTTCTGTCTTCATCTTGACGCTGGACCAACTCACCTTTGCAAACAACCACTGCTGGGTAGATGGCGCAAGCCAAAGTGCCGTTGCAGACGCTTTTCTACTGGCAAACACGCTCAACGTAACGAGCAACCGATTTCAGGAAGGCGCGCACTTTCCCGTTCTTCTCTCTGGAGTCACGGTGGGAGTCTTCAATATCACTTCACAAAATATTTCCACTTACTGTCTGGTGCCGCTCGGTTTACATAAGAACTTTAACAACAATTTCTGCCTGAGTGATCCGACGAATGAAAAGTGCTCGCAGGCATTTGACGATCTGGTCGGACAATAGAACAGGTACGCAGAAAAGGATTTCTGGCAATGGCTAAAGCAAAAAACACTTCATCCGACAGCGCGGCCGTGAATAACTCATCGGCCGCAAAGATTAGCGAGAGCATCACATCCACGCTCTCTACCGCGGACAGCAGTGCTGTGCAAAGCATGCAGGCGCTCACGCTGGTGCATCAGGCCAGGCTTTCACAATTGTCGCGCACGGCGGCGGCGCTCAAAGCGCAATACGGAGCCAGTGATGCCGGGGTAAAAAGCGCGCAGGCCGCGGTTGCGGCCAGTACAAGCACGATTGCCAGACTCTCTGTGCTGCAGCAGGAAGTGAACACGCCTGCTCCGCAGCTCACAGCCAAAGGATTCGCGCTGCAAGGCCGCGTCTATGACGCGTCACTCAAGCCATTGCCCAATATGACGGTATTCCTGGTAGATGCCACAAATACCTATCAGCAACAATTCGGGTTTGCTTACACGGATGAAACCGGCTACTTCCTGATCAATGCAGCCGATTCCGAAGCGGCAAACGCTCAGCCAGTTTTTTTACAGGTAGCGGACAATAAGTCGCGCCCGGTTTATCTCAGCCCGTCGTCTCTCGCGCTGGCAGCGGGCGCAACTCTTTACGAGAAGATTGTAATAAGCGCAGGCGGGAAACCCATCGGCGATCCGCCCAAAGCGATTCGCGGCACGGCTCTGCCAACAAAAGCCAGCAAGAAATGAATTTCGGCCCGGAAGCGTGCGCATCTTTCAATAAACTGGAGTTGTCTTTAAAAAGCGCAGAACCTTTCTGCGCCGGTTCCAATGCCGGCGCAACGCCGCAAAAAATTCGATCCAATACAGCAATACCGCACTGGATTTTCTTCCAGGAAAGCCTTTGGCGTGCAGCCCATATCTACATTGTGAAATGCTGATATCCAATGTTTGTTTTTACCTAAAGCGCAGATAAGATTAACCCGGCATCTGTATACCGCCAGAGAGAGGCCACCGATGAAACGCGATCTCACAGAGAAGATCGAAACGCCGATTATCAATTCAAGTCTAGTGAAACGAATGTACGCTCCGTTGGACGGATTGCTCAATCGTCTTTTCCAGACCACGCCATTACGTCCGCTTAAGCTCCTGCTGAATGGCTCATGGCTCGGTCATCCTCTGCATCCGCTGCTTAAAGATGTACCCATGGGTGCGTGGATCTTCACCGTTTTATTCGATGTCGTTGACCTGTTTTTTCATCTGCCGCAACTTGGGATCGCCGCCGGCATTGCCTGTGGAGTGGGCGTGGCAGGGGCGCTGGTAACAGCCGCTGCAGGACTCATGGATTGGATGGACACTGATCCGGCTGAGAAATCTGTTG
>DASZMF010000876.1:0-3446 GCA_035552035.1 Candidatus Angelobacter sp. | reverse complement strand
CCAAAAGCCAAGAGCCAAAGGCCATTTGCCAATTGCTAATTTACTAGAGGCTAAATCATGAAAACACCCAATAATATTGGCGCCAATAATCTCGTGACCTTTTTGCAGAACGCAACCGAGTTCCGCATGGCTGATCTTTACACCATCACGCTCAAGGCTGGAACGGTGCTTCGTTACACCACCTGGGATTCTTCGCTGACGGTTTTCGGCAATACCTTTCTCACCGGGCCGCCCAACATTGAACGCACGGCGATTGAAGAACAGTTGGGAATGAACGTTTCAACTATTGAAATCACCATCACGGCCAGCGCAAGCGATCTGTTAAGCGGTGTGCCCGTCCTGCAAGCCATTGGCCTGGGCTTGTTTGATGGCGCAGCCTTTAAGATTGAGCGGCTGTTTATAGATCCCAGCGGGCAGCAGATTGGAACGGTGATTCGCTTCGCCGGATTCATTGGCCCTGTGGATGAACTGACGCGAAGCTACGCAAAAATCACCGTAAATTCCGGGACCGAACTGCTGACCATGCAATTGCCGGCGATCATCCTTCAGCCTGGCTGCACGAATACGCTCTTTGATGCCCGCTGCGGACTGAGCAAAGCCAGCTTTGCGGAATCAAACACCGTGCAGGCGGGATCAACGGTGAATAAACTGATTTCGTCTTCCACAAAAGCAGACGGATATTACGACAACGGACAGATTGCTTTTACGTCCGGAGCAAATGCTGGCTTAGTGAAGGCGGTGAAGCAGTTTTTGGGATCTCCGCTTTTTCAGTTCACCTTTAACTCTCCCCTGCCGTTTACGCCGAATGCGGGCGATACATTTATTGCGTATCCAGGATGCGATAAAACCCAAGCCACCTGCACAACTAAATTTTCCAACCTTGTGAACTTTGAAGGCTTTCCCTACGTGCCTGTTCCAGAAACAGCGATCTAGCAGCTAACTATCTAAAAAAAAATCAAGACACGAACGGGCGGTCACAAGCGCCGCCATCTTGTTTATGAGTGTGACTCTATGAGTGTGATTATGACGCCTGAAAAACGTGCTGAAGTAATCCGTGCTGCTCGCGAATGGCTGGGCACGCCCTACCACCATTGCGCGCGCATCAAAAAAGCCGGCGCTGACTGCGCCATGTTTCCGCTGGCGGTTTACCAGGAGTGCGGCGTTTTACCGGCTGACTTTCAGCCTCCGGCATATTCCATGCAGTGGCACCTGCATCGCTCTGAAGAAATGTATTTACAAACCATTGCGCCCTTTGTGCAGGAGAAAAAAGATGCGCCGCTGCCGGCTGATTTTGTCGTCTTCAAATTTGGGCGAGCATTTTCTCACGGCGCCATTGTGGTGGAGTGGCCCTTGATTCTTCACAGTTACATTCCGCACGGAGTCCTGCTGGGTGACGCACTACGTGACGGCGAATTGATTGGAAGAGAAATGAAAATCTTTGAGGTCAAAAGCTAATGGGACTCACAGGCGGAAAAGGCGGCGGTAACTCAGCTCTCGCGGCAAAACCAAATATCCTGAATGCGCTCCAGGTACAGACTAGCTCCTATGGCCAGGTGATTCCAATTCTCTACGGCCAGAATCGCATTGCCGGCCGCTTGATCTGGGCCGGCGATTTCGCGGCAATTCCGCATACGTCGACGACGAAGGTTGGCGGCAAAGGATTAGGCACAGGCGGCGGCAACGCAGTTGCCAACACAACCTACACGTATCAAACAGCTATAGCCATAGCTCTTTGTTCCGGGCCAATCCAGAACATTTACAACGTGTGGGATACCAAAGGGAAACTCACGCTTGTTTCGGCCTCAGTGCCGTTTACCGTACCTGGTGGCGGTGGCGCGACCACCATCATTCCACCAGGCTCAGGAGTATTTCATTCGCCCATTGGCGTAAGCCGCGCGGATGCGTTTAGTGTTTCAAATCACGATTTCGGCTCTGATGGTTTGGCAACTCTCAGCGGCACGCAGAAAACACCACTTGTGAAAGTTGTGAGTTCACCGGGGACAGGACAGTACACGCAAACGGGCTCAGCTTTTACTTTCTCTGCCGCTGACGCGGGCGCGACGGTAACGATCAATTACGTTTATTCCGTTCCGGACTCAAGCTCTAACGGTCAGCCGCAGCAAAAATTAAATCTGACATTGTTTACTGGCTCACGCCCGCAAACGCCCTGGGCTTATCTAACTTCAAGTCATCCTGGCCAGGACTTGGACTACAACGATATTGCTTACGTCGCTTCTTCCGCCATGGACCTGGGCGAAAGCGGCACACTGCCGAATCTGAGCTTTGAAGTGCTGGGCTTGCTGCCGTTCGGCGGCGCCATTACTGACGCGGAGCCTTCAGCCATCATCAGCGATCTGGTGAACAATCCTTTTTATGGCTTGGCCGGTGTGCTGTCTCTGGGCGATCTTACAGCCTATAAAAACTGGTGCATTGCGAACGGAGTATTTCTCTCTCCTGTGCTTGACGCGCAGAAATCCGCAGCCGACTGGATTCAAGACCTTGTGAGTATCACCAACGCCGCAGCGGTCTGGAGTGAAGGTGTTTTGAAAATTGTGCCTTACGGTGACACGTTTGCTGTCGGCAATGGTGCAACGTTTATCCCAAATACGCAGCCAATTTACGATCTCACCACCAGCGACCTTTTGACACAAGTGGTGATCAAACGCCCATCAGTCGCGGAGGTGATGAACGATATCAGCGTGGAATTTCTGAATCGCGCGCTGGATTACAACCCGGACGTGGCGGAGGAAAAAGACGATGCGATGATCGCCGTGTATGGCCTGCGCAAGGCTGATCCGCTCACGGCCCATTCCATTACCACGGCCACGGTGGCAAAGTTTGTTGCGAATCTTCTGCGGAAACGTTCCGTAGAGATCCGTGCCACGTACACTTTCACGCTTGGCTGGCAATTCAATCTGCTTGAGCCCATGGATCTGGTCACGCTCACGGTCCCTGAACTTGGCTACAACAAGAAGCCGGTGCGCATAACCGCCATGCGCGAGGATGATTCCGGACAGATTGAAGTGGACGCGGAAGATTTTCCCTGGGGGACGGCCGCTCCAACCCTGTATCCGCATCAGGCAGGCGCGGGCGCGGTGGCGCAGGCGAACTCTGATCCGGGATCAATCTCAACACCGATTATTTTTGAAGCCAATGACCGGCTCTCGCTCACCGGAAATTATGAAGTGTGGATTGGAGCGTGCAATCCAACTGTCGCGATCACCGCGGCTTCGAACACATCGCCCATCAAGATCACCGCCAGCGCGCATGGTTTCAAGAATGGACAAAAAATTACCCTCGCCGGCGTGGGCGGCAATGCAGCGGCCAACGGTACGTGGATCGCCACCCTGGTCGATCCCAATAACTTCACGCTGAATAATTCGGTCGGCAACGCGGCGTACACTTCTGGCGGGGTGGCCGTAAATGCAGACTGGGGCGGCTGCTCC
>DASZMF010000875.1:0-1659 GCA_035552035.1 Candidatus Angelobacter sp. | reverse complement strand
CAGTACTCTGCGGATGGGTGGCGCTTCTGCCTGGCGTGTCACGGTCATGGTGGCGTGTTCCACAAAGGCCAGTGAGTCCATGAGCGGGCACGCTGACTGATGAATCATCCGAAGCATGGCTGTGGTTTGCGCCAACCGCACGCTCTGCTGCACATAGTCCACTTCTTCAGCGTTAGTGCGAGCCGCCGCGGATTCTATATAGCACCACAGGAATTGGCTAAGAAGGTCAATGGCTTTTTTTAGATCATGGCCCAGTCCGGCATTCAGTACTTGATTCAGGATCTGGTCTTGATCGTCGGGGGTGGCGTTCTGAAATTTTGGCCACTGCAATTGTGCATGCAGGGCTTTAAGCTCCTGGGTAAGATGAGCGATCCGGTCTGAAATATCTTCCATGTGTCTAATCCTTGCCGAGCAGGTTTTTTTTGGGGCCCTACACATCAAGACAACATAAGGAAGCGGCGGTGAATCTTTTAGACGCCCGGAAGGGGTAGCTCAAAACTAACAAGCTAAAGCTATATTACGTATTGACTTACGTAAGCACAAGCCCATCTTTAAAATTTTCTTATGCACATAAGACCCGTGTCCTTATTCTTGTGGAACAGATTTTTTTTGCTTTGCGAAATAGATGGCGGATCTTCCGGATGAACGTAAATCGTTAAGCGAATGGGTCGTGTGACGAGGCAAATATTCGCCGTTGTCCTGATGGCGAAGTGAATGCGAAGCGATTATAATAATCGTATGTACCCCGCAGTCCCGGAATCCCTGGCCTGGGCCCATCCCCTGGTTCAGGAATGGTTCATCAAAAAATTCGGCACGCCCACTGAGCCGCAGGAGCAGGGCTGGCCTCATATTCTTGCCGGACGCACCACGCTCATCTCCGCGCCTACCGGTTCTGGTAAAACGCTGGCAGCGTTTCTGATCTGCATTGACCGGCTGGTGCGCAAGGCTTTGAGCGGCGAACTCACCGACCGCACTGAGATTCTTTATGTCTCTCCGCTGAAGGCGCTGGGCAATGACATACAGAAAAATCTGGAAGGCCCATTGAGTGAGATCACCGCGCTGGCCGGCGAAAAAGGCCTGCTCATGCCGGCAATCCGTGCCGCCGTCCGCACCGGCGACACGCTCATGCAGGACCGGCAGCGCATGCTCAAGCGGCCTCCACATATTCTGGTGACCACGCCTGAGTCTCTTTATATTCTGCTCACAGCGCAGAAAAGCCGCGGCATTCTTACCGGCGTGAACACAATTATTGTGGACGAAATCCACGCCGTGGCCGACGACAAACGCGGCGCCCACCTCACGCTTTCATTGGAACGGCTGGATGCACTCAACAGCGAGGCCAGCGAAATTAACGGAATCGCGCAGGGAGCAGTCAATCCGCAGCGTGCCGTGCGCATTGGACTTTCCGCCACGCAGAAGCCCATTGAAACCGTGGCCCACTTTCTAACCGGCAACGGTCAGCCTGATCCCGTTGTAGTCAACGTCGGCCATAAGCGTGTGATGGACCTTGCCATTGAAGTTCCGGGGCAGGAGCTTGGGTCGGTTGCCAGCAACGAACTGTGGGACGAAGTTTATGACCGCATCGCGCAGTTAGTGGGCGAACATCGTTCAACGCTGGTTTTTGTGAACACGCGCCGCCTGGCCGAGCGCATCGCATTT
>DASZMF010000874.1:0-1892 GCA_035552035.1 Candidatus Angelobacter sp. | reverse complement strand
CCTGGAGTGGTGGGCATGGAGGCCCAGCTAGTGCACCTCAGTGTCGAGATGGTTCGTTGACGGTTGATTTGGCTGTCGGAAGCGCTGTGGTGGCCCATAGCCGTAGTGGTGGACTGACCGGTGGTGCTGGCGGTTTTCGATCATCAGTTGAGTCAAATGTAGTTAGTAGTGATTTGGTGGCAGTGGTCGCAAACCTCCGCAAAAATAGCACCAATCGACCCAAAATAGTTGATAACCACGGGGTAGAAATCTTCGCGCAGTGCAAAACTCAGTCGTTCCGCCGGATATGGACGTCGTGCACATAGGTGCGCAGCATCAAAAAGGCAAAAAATTACATTTCGAGCAGGGGAGAGGGTTTCAAGAAAAACCTTTGGTGCGCGAGGGTGCGCGAGAGGACGGCTGATGCGTCAATAGTATTGGTTTTGAAACTCTCGCGAAACTCGCGAACTTTGTATTTTGTCGTCAGCCAGCAGCAGCCAGCGGCAGCCAGCGGCAGCCAGCAGCAGCCAGCAGCCAACAGCCACCGACAGCATCCAACTGGCGCCACGCGCAGCGAAGGGTGCCAGAAGCGCCATTGATCACGAGTCTGGGTGCGCTCTGTTGCGCTTCGTTGATACAAGAGAACTTTTGCAGTAAGAGGTGCTGGAGTAGGTGGGAACTCCGGAAACCTCGAGCGACGTGCGGCTGTTATCTGCTTAGACAGCCACAAGTGCAACAAGTCACACCGGCATATCAACTTTGACCTACATTATGGCTATTGAAACTGCTATCGCGCGGCGCAGCTTCAGAAAGGCCCAGGATCCACGGAAGGTCCTAACGACTTTGCTGTTGGACAATCATCGAAAGGCAGCCACCGGCAGCCAACAGCAGCCAACCGCAGCCAGCAACACCAACATTCCATGAACCGCCCACAGTTTGCGCGCTTATTAGAATTTGAGGGAGCTGCTTGCGTAACGTTGCAAGCACAACCGCGCGCCGCGCCAGCGCCCGATTTCCGGTTCGTGTTTTCAATCCGCATTTTTGGCTGCGCGCCGCCGGCCGCGAGCAGCCACGGATGTGCACGACGTCCATATCGGCGGAACGGCTAATATTCGTGCTGCGCGAAGAGTTCTACCCCGTGGTTATCAACTATTTGGGGTCGATTGGCGCCAGTTTTACGAAGGTTTGCGACCACTGCCACCAAATCACTACTAACTAAATTTTACTCTAGGAGGGAAACATAAAACAAAGTACAAAATGCCGGGACTCGGCTTCGTAAAAATTGGCTTCAAAGGCCAAAACGAGCGAGGCAAAATGAGACTGTTTTCGGCTGGGCGGAATGCGGGCATAAAAAGAATTGCTGGAAATAGCATGCAAACGTGTTCGGCATATCAAGCTCGAGGTCTTTCTTAACTACGCCCAAGAATCATTCGCGACGTCAGGAAGGACGCGAAGAACTTGAAAAAGGCCGGCTTGATGGCCGCTTTAGCGCCGCAGATAGAGTATGGACGCAGGAAGGGGATGAACACTGATGGGACAGGGGTAACGGCAGCACCGGAACGTCCTGGGGAGGGACATGGGAGCACTGCAGTCGAACGCGGACAACAAATCGGCCGCAAAAAAGAGCTAAGAAGATATTTAGGCTTGTCGTACGAGTCTGCCGCGGAGCACAAAGCGCCGGTCATACAGGAGCGACCGCGTTGATGCATGTCGAACGGGCATGCTCAAGGATGGGTGCTGTACGAATGCACACCGCAGGGTCGAAGAGCATGCCTAGAGGCCTTTGGTCCGGAGACAACGGCGCACAACCTGACATTCATGCGGGAAAAGGAGCCAAATCGGCTGAAAACATCTCCTTCAACAAAAGGCAATATTAATATTAGAGTTAAAAGGCTAATATTAATATTACACAT
>DASZMF010000873.1:0-11745 GCA_035552035.1 Candidatus Angelobacter sp. | reverse complement strand
CAGGACACAGCTCAGCAGCTCACCATCAAGCTCTCTCCCGGCGCGGTGAACGCCGCAGCTGCCAGCAGTGATGATGCTGACAAACTGAATGAAGCCGCACGTGCGCGGCTAGATGTGAATGATTACGCCGGGGCTGAGCCGCTCGCGCTCAAGGCGACGCAGCTTGATCCGAAAGCGCCTTATGCGTGGAATAACCTTGGACTTGCTTACATGGGCGAGGGGCGTCACCTTGATAAAGCGGAGGAGGCATTTCACAAGCAGATTGAAATCAATGCCTATGATGAATATGCCTATAACAACCTTGGACAGCTGCTTCGCAGGCTGAACCGCAATGATGAAGCTGTAGCCGCTTTTCGCAAGCAGATTGAAAATGTTCCCCTGGATAAATGGGCCCATAAAAACCTGGGAGCGACGCTGATGGCGATGAACAAGGGTAGCGAGGCTGTTCTTGAACTGGAGAAAGCGGCACAAATTACTCCAGATGATTTACAACTCAAGCTCGTGCTGGCCGAACTCTATAAGTCACTCGGCGAGAAAGACAAGGCCAACGCAATACTGGCGAAATTGCCATCTGGCATGGCGCCCACTTTTTCTAATACGGACCTCTACAATACGGTTATTTCTGAAGACAAAGATGCGGAGACCTCATTAGCAGATGCGCACAGGAACCTGCAGCTCATGGAAGAGAATTTTTCGTACAACGAAGCCGGCGACCGGGGAAGCGGCACAGCCAATGCTGTTCCTGCTTTATGGGCAACCATGGGTTGGGCCTATTTCCGCCAGAACCATTTAGAGGATGCGGAACGCTATCTCAACGCGGCCTGGACCATGAGCCAATCTGCCGCCATCGCTCTTCGTCTTGGGCAGGTTTACGAAATGGAAAACAAAAAAGCGATTGCTATCCGTACCTATACCGAAGCGGAGGCTGCAGAGGGGAACAGAGAAGGCAACCGGGAGCGGCTTGAAAAACTTGTACCACGTGGGTCGGATATTCATGCCGCAGGGTTCAGCGCAGGAAGCAGCCTCACGCAACGCAGGACTGTGCTATTGGACAAGAAGCCATCAAAAGCCGGCTCCGCCAACTTGCTTCTTGTTTTTGCCGGGACGCCCTATCCTGAAAAAATTATTTTTACTGAAGGAACGCCCAGCATTGTGGACCGGTTTGAATCGGCCATGAAGGCACAGAAATTTCCCATACTATTCCCCGATAGCAATCCCCAGCACGTGGTGCGGGCCGCCCTGATTTACTGCGGCATGGCCGGATGCTCACTGGTACTGGTGCCGCCTTCTGCAAAGCGCAGCTCCACAGAGATTCCGTCACTCACTCATCAAAGATGAGTTCTTGCCCGTGCTTTCACTTCAGCGGACAGCACTGCAAACATATCTCAATTGAGATTGGGATCACTGCTCGCGCGTGGGCGCAAGATATGGCTGCCAGACCTGTTATCCTACCTAGCGGGAGTCCCGGTTTATCTACAGTGGAATTCCAACTTCGCGAATGTCTCTGAGGGGGCCATGGCAGCACTGATCGATGCAATTAATGTAAAGCGCAAAATGTTTTTCGAGCTCGACAACACACCATTCGTTTGCCTGGAATCGGATATTTCCACGCCAACTGCCAGAGGCGGCCAGACGCTGGTGCGCCTGAAGATGCGCAACCTGCTCACGCGCGCGGTTTTTGACAAGACATTCAAGGCCAGTGAAAAATTTAAGGAGCCGGACCTGGACATCGTTGAGGCGTCCTATTCATACAATGACGGCTCTGGCTACCACTTTATGGACCAGGAAAGCTTTGAGACGCTGACGCTATCCGCCGAGATGGCCGGCGATGCCGTGGAACTGATGGTGGAAGGAATTGTCATTCAGGTGCATAAATACAATGGCAACCCGATTGGCTTGCAACTGCCAACGCATGTGGAGCTGAAAGTTACGTACACAGAGCCTGGTGTCCGCGGTGATACATCCAGCGGCAGCGTGACCAAGCCGGCGACATTGGAAACCGGCATTGAGATACGCGTTCCTCTCTTCATCAAAGAAGGTGAAGTGGTAAAAGTTTCAACAGAGACACGGGAGTTCGCAGGGCGGGCTTAAGCGGCCGGCGGTTTGCCGAGCGGAAAAAATAAAACTTTGGTATCTCTGATTCATGTAGTCCCAAACCTGAAATCAGGCATCTCGTCCCGCATCTTCTTGCAACACTGAATCACCGGGATATAATCTCTGCCGCTGCATCTTTGCGAAAGAGGGCCTGATGCTTTCATCAACCAATTTCTGGATGGGTCTTGCCGGGCTCGTCTATCTTGTTGCCGGAATTTTTATACTCCGCAAAGAGATCAGCGCGGCCCGCGGCTGGGACAAGCTCGTCACACTGGCCCCAGTTTTCATCGCTGCGCCACTCGCTGCATTTGCGCCCGAACATTTCCGCGGCCCTGATTTTGTCAAGAACATGGTGCCCTCCTGGATGCCGTTGCAAGTCTTCTGGGCCTATTTTGTGGGATGCGCTCTACTCGCAGCCGCTACCAGTCTCACAGCAAGAAAGTGTATGCGCTTGTCGTCCATCATGCTGGGATTGATGTTCTTTCTTTTTGTCTGCATGATTTATCTGCCGGGCGCGCTCCGGCATTCTGGCAGCCGATTTGCATGGATTTTTTTGCTGCGAGACCTTTCTTTCGCCGCAGGCGCATGGGCCCTTGCTGGATTGCTCAGCCGCGCAGCGTCACCGCAACCAGCCAAGTGGATGATTTTATTTGGGCGCATGGTGATAGCGATTGCGGCAATTTTTTATGCCGTACAACACTTTCTTTTTCCCAAGTCAGTACCTGACATTCCTTTGGAATTGATAACACCAGCATGGGTTCCATTTCCCAGCGCATGGGCATATCTGGCTGGAGCGATTCTGCTGGCAGCCGGAGTCTGCCTGGCCGTGAATAAAAAATCCCGGATGGCCGCAATCTCAATTGGCGCGTTGATGACTGCGGCCGTTCTATTCCTGTATCTGCCTATTTTGCTTCGCGCCCGTGGCGAACCAGCGATCAATGAAGGGTTAAATTACGTCGCCGATACTTTGCTTTATGCCGGAGCAGCACTCGCGCTGGCGTCGGCATTGCCGCGCGAACCCTGAGTGGGTGGTAAGAAGAACACAGCTCCTGTCTAATTAACTGGCCCTTCGGTTCCCGATGAAAATTTTTCAGGAACCTTTTTCTGTTGTAGCCGTATATATCCTTAAGACTTCGACATATCGGATTCCACTATATGGCAAAACAACAGGCAGTCAGTGAATTGAAGAAGGGCAGCGCGGAGCTACTAATTCTGTCTCTTGTAGAGGCGCGGGCGCGGCATGGGTACGAGATCAGCAAGATGATCGAATCCCGTTCCTCGGGCGACCTGCGGTTCAACGCGGCCTCACTCTATCCCTTGCTTTACCGGCTGGAGCAGCGCGGATGGATTGAAGGCCGCTGGGTGGAAAAAGCGAACCAGCGCAAGCGGCGCTATTACCGGATTACCGCCGCCGGCAGGAAGATACTGCGCGAGAAGCGCTCAACCTGGCAGGCATTTGTGACTGCCGTCAACCGGATTACAGGGGTGGAAAATGCCTGACTGGAAAGAAGAGATTGTCCGCCGGCTGGCGCCATTGCGGCTTTCGCCAACACGTGAAGCTTCTGTGGCGGAAGAGTTGGCACAACATCTGGATGACCACTATCGCGAACTGATTGGATCCGGCGCATCTGCCGAGGAAGCGCGCAGCGCGGCGCTGGCGGGTCTGGATCGGCATGAACTACTGAGCGGGTCGCAATGGGTGGAGAGGGAAAGCAAATTGGACACAGCTGCGCCTACGTCTTCGAACAAGAGCCTGTTTTCCGGCCTGGGCGGCGACCTGCGTTACACGGCGCGCGTTTTGCGCAAGTCTCCTGGGTTCAGCATGATTGCCGTGCTCACGATTGCCATCGGCATTGCCGCAAATACCGCCATCTTCAGCATCATCAACAGCCTGTTCTTGCATCCGCCGGGCGTTGCGGATAGCGACCGGTTGATGGCCGTGCGGGTAAAGTACGAGAAGCTCGGCCTGAAGAACATAGGCGTTTCACTGACCGATTTCTCTGACGTGCGTGACAGCAAGCCGGTGTTCAGCTCCACTGCGGCGGTGCAGCCGGCAAACTTCAACTACACAGCGGGTTCGCTGCCGGAGCGGCTGCCGGGTGCGCTGGTAACCTGGAACTGGTTTGACACATTCGGTGTGCGACCAATGCTGGGCCGCGTGTTTACACAGGATGAAGATGTGCCGGGCGCGAACCATGAAGTTGTGCTCTCGTACACGGCATGGCAGCGATTGTTCGGCAAGGACCCGGCCCTTGTTGGAAAGAGCATGTTGCTGAATGGCCAATCCTTTCGCATAGTGGGAGTGATGGACCGCGCCTTCAGCTGGCCAGCACAGTCAGAAATCTGGGTGCCACTGGGACTGGCGGCAAAGGAATTTGGACCAGACAATCGTTTCAACGAGAGCTATGACGCGGTGGCGCGCCTGGCGCCGGGCGTGTCACGCCAGCAGGCAGAGGCCTATGCCGGAGTGCTGAGCCAGCGGGTCATATCGAGCTCCGATGACTATGGCCGATATGCACGCAGCTCGCAGTGGGGCATCTTCCTGATGCCGTTTTCTGAACTGATCTATGGCGATCTGAGAATGCCTTTGCTGGTGCTGGCAGGCAGCGTTGGCTTCGTGCTGCTGATCTGCTGTGCGAACGTGGCGGGGTTGATGCTGGCGAAATCCTCCGGTCGCTCGAAGGAACTAACCATCCGGATCGCGCTGGGAGCACGGCGTGGACATCTGGTCCGCCAGATACTTGTGGAAAGCATGTTAATCGCCGCGTGCGGCACCGCGGTGGGAATTGCTTTGGCTGTTCTGGCTGTGCGCAACGCCGCTTTGATTGCGCCGGAAGGAAGTATCGGCAGCCTGATAGCGCCGATTGATCGCTCCGTTTTGCTTTTCAGCATTGCGGCGGGCCTGGCTTCAGCGTTGCTGTTTGGGTTGGCGCCGGCATGGATGATCGCGGGCGCAAAAACTTTTGAAATGCTGAAAGAAGGCGGACGCTCGGCGATGTCGAGCAAAGGCCGGCAACGCGTGCGTTCTGCGCTGGTGATTGGTGAGGTGGGGCTGGCACTGGTTCTGCTGGTGGGAGCAGGTCTCTTTCTGAAGAGCCTGATCCGCACACAGCAAATGAGTCCGGGCTTTGACGCGCGCGGCGTGATGACTGGCGCCGTGACACTGGACGCGAAAGCGTATGAATCACCCGAGAGGCGGCAGGCATTCTTTACTTCCGTTACGCAGAATCTGGCTGCGCAGCATGGTATCGAAGCGGCGGCTGCAGCGGTGGGGATGCCATTCAGCAACATGGGCGGCTCCTCCAGTTTCAGCATCGAAGGGCGAGCGCTGGCGCCGGGCGATCCAGGTCCACACAGCGACATTGCAGTGGCGACATCGGGGTATTTTCGCGCGTTGAGCATTCCATTGCGCGCCGGACGCTACTTCACAGAGCAAGACCGGCTGGGCGCAGAACCGGTGGCAATCATCGACGAGATCATGGCCAAACAGTATTGGCTGGGACAAGACCCACTAGGCGCGCGCATCAAGCGGGGGAAAGAGTGGACACGCATTGTGGGAATCGTGATGCATGTGAACCGCTCGTCACTGGCGGCCGATACGGGCAAGGGGCTCACATACTATCCGCTGGAACAGATTTCGAACCCGGATGCCAACCTGGTGGTGCGCACTTCGACAGATCCAGTTGTGGTGGCAGCGACGATACGCGAAGCAGTGAAAGCCGCCGACCCTTCGAACGCCGCTGTTTACGATCTGAAACCAATGAGCGAGCGCGTGGCTGCGTCGCTGGGGCCGCGACGCTTTGCCGTGACCATGCTGCTGGCCTTCGCTGCGATCGCACTGCTGCTGGCGGCGATTGGCTTGTATGGAGTGATCAGCTATTCCGTAGCGCAGCGTACGCAGGAGATTGGCGTGCGCATGGCTCTGGGCGCGCGGCTCACACAGGTGCTTTGGCTTGTGTTGTCGCAATCTTTGCGCATGGTGCTGGCAGGAGTAGCAATCGGACTGGCGGTGTCGCTTGTGCTGGCGCGGTTGCTGCAGTCTGAGCTGATTCAGGTGAGCGCATTTGATCCGCTGACGTTTGCAGGAATGTGCGTTACGCTGATGGCTGTCGCGCTGGCAGCTACCTATTTGCCGGCACGGCGGGCCGCGAAAGTGGATCCCATGGTGGCCCTGCGGCATGAATAACGGCAGCGTATGCAGGATGGCAGATGAATTATCCGTGATCATTCATTCGAGCGTGCCTTTCCGTGCGGGTGCAAAATAGAGCGCTATTCCACAGGGTCGTAGTTCAGGTTTTGCCCGAGCCAGCGCTCGATTTCAGCTACGCTCATATTTTTGCGCTGGCTGTAGTCGGCGACCTGGTCGCGGTCAATTTTGCCGAGGCTGAAATAGCGCGATTCCGGATGCGCGAAGTAGAGGCCGCTCACGCTTGATCCGGGCCACATGGCAAATGACTCAGTTAGCAGCATTCCAGTATTTGCCTGCACATTGAGTAGATGCCAGAGCGCACCTTTCTCAGTGTGATCGGGGCAAGCCGGATAGCCCGCAGCCGGCCGGATACCACGATATTTTTCCTGGATGAGATCCACGTTGCTCAGCCCTTCCTGTCGGCCGTAACCCCATTCGTCGCGAACGCGCTTGTGCAGGCACTCGGCAAAGGCTTCTGCCAGGCGATCGGCAATAGCCTCCGCCATGATCGCGTTGTAGTCGTCATTCTTCGCGCGGTAGGAATCGCACAGCTGCTTCAATCCGATTCCGCTGGTTACCGCGAATGCGCCGATATGGTCAGACAATCCCGTTTCTTTTGGTGCGATGAAATCAGCAAGCGAGCGGCAGGGCTCGCTGCCCTCTTTGTTGGATTGCTGGCGGAGGAAATGAAATTGCTCCAGTGCTTCGCTACGTTTTGCATCTTTATATAGCTGCACATCGTCGCCAATGGCGCTGGCGGCAAAGAATCCGTAGACGCCGCGCGCCGTGATCAGTTTTTTCTCGATGATGGTATCGAGCAGAGCATTGGCTTCAGCAAATATCTGCCGCGCCTGCGCGCCTTGTGTCTCGTGTTCCAGAATGCGGGGATAAATGCCTTTCAGCCCCCAGGTGTGAAAGAACGGCGACCAGTCGATGAATTCGCGCAGTGTAGCCAGGGGAAAGTTATCCAGCACGCGGACGCCGGTAAACTCAGGCACAGGCAAATCTTCCGCGCGCCACTCGATAGGAGTTCGTCTCTTGCGAGCTGCCTCAAGCGAGACGACACTCAACTTCGGCGCGGAGTGGGCCTGGCGCAGCTTCTCATAGTCTGAGCGATGTTTCGTCACGAAGCCTGCTTTGCCGTCGTCGCTTAGAAGGCTGGTGGTTACAGGCACGGCGCGGCTGGCATCCAGGATATGAACGACCGGCTCACTATAATGTGGCGCAATTTTTATGGCGGTGTGTGCGCGGCTTGTGGTTGCCCCGCCGATGAGCAGTGGCAGCTTGAATCCCTGGCGTTCCATCTCGCGGGCTACATGCACCATCTCATCGAGTGACGGAGTGATCAGTCCGCTCAGGCCGATCATGTCAGCCTTTTCAGCTTTGGCGCGCTCAAGAATTTTTTCGCTGGTGACCATGACTCCCAGGTCGATCACCTCATAGTTGTTGCAGGCAAGAACCACGCCAACGATATTTTTGCCAATATCGTGTACGTCACCCTTCACCGTTGCGAGCACAATTTTTCCCTGCGCCTTCACCACCTGCCCGGACGCAGCCATGGCAACTTTCTCGGCTTCCATGAATGGAGTCAGGTGCGCCACGGCTTTCTTCATCACACGGGCAGACTTCACTACCTGCGGCAGAAACATTTTGCCCGCGCCAAACAGATCACCCACCACGCTCATACCGGCCATCAACGGACCTTCAATCACCAGCAGCGGACGGCCCAGCTTCACGCGAGCTTCTTCGGCATCAAGCTCAATGTACGTGTCAATGCCCTTGACCAGAGCGTGGGAAAGGCGCTCTTCGACTGTGCCATTGCGCCACTCTTCGGCCTTCTTTTCGCTCGCTGCGGTGCTTTCGCCTTTGAGCGATTCGCCAAACTCCACCAGCCGCTCGGTTGCGTCGGGCCGGCGATTGAGCAGCACGTCTTCCACCAGGACTTTTAGCGCGGGCTCAATCTCTTCATAGACCTCAAGCATTCCGGCATTCACAATGCCCATGTCCATGCCCGCCGTGATGGCGTGGTATAGAAACGCGGAATGCATGGCTTCGCGGACCTTATTATTGCCGCGGAAGCTGAAAGAAATATTTGAGACGCCGCCGCTTACTTTAGCATGCGGCAGGTTGGCCTTGATCCAGCGTGTGGCATTGATGTAATCAACCGCGTAATTGTTGTGCTCTTCCATGCCAGTGGCAACAGTAAGGATGTTCGGATCGAAGATAATGTCTTCCGGCGGAAACTCGACTTCGTTTACTAGTATCCGATAGGCGCGCTCACAGACACGGATCTTATCTTCAAAACTTGCGGCCTGGCCCTGTTCATCGAAGGCCATTACCACGACTGCCGCACCATACTTCAGAACTTTGGCGGCGTTCTGGCGAAATTTTTCTTCGCCTTCTTTCAGCGAAATGGAATTGACAATGCCTTTGCCTTGTAGACACTTCAGTCCGGCTTCGATGACCTCCCATTTCGAGGAGTCCACCATGAATGGCACCTTGGCAACTTCCGGCTCGCTCGCCAGCAACTGCAAATAGCGCGTCATGGCTGTCACGCCATCAATCATGCCCTCATCCATGCATATATCAAGGACGTTGGCTCCGTTCTCCACCTGTTGCCGCGCGACGCTTACCGCTTCTTCATATCTACCCGCTTTGATCAGCCCGGCAAATTTGGGCGAACCGGCGACGTTGGTCCGCTCACCAATCATGATGAAGACGTTGGCCTGCTGCGTGAACGGTTGTGAGCCAGAGAGACGCAGAGGTTTTATCTTTGCGGGCGCAGCCTCGCTCACGCCTTCTGGCAAACTCACGGGATCGGAAACGCTCACGCCCGGCTCTCAATCTGCTGGACGAACGATTCCTCAGCATGTGCAATCCCCCACTTACGCGGAGGCTGGCCTTCAAGCGCTTTGGCGATAGCCGCGATATGCTCGGGCGTATTGCCGCAGCAGCCGCCGGCGATGTTGATTAATCCGCCCTGCGCGAATTCGCGAAGGTAGCGGGCCATGTCCTTGGGGCCCAGATCGAAGCCGGTTTCTGACAGTGGATTGGGCAAACCAGCATTCGGGTAGCAGGAGATCGCCACGTCCGCTTTTTCTGAGAGTTCTTCCAGAAACGGATACATCAAGTCCGGCCCCAGGGAGCAGTTCAGTCCTACGGAGAGCGGTTTCACGTGGCGCACCGCGTTCCAGAATGCTTCAGTGGTTTGCGCGGAGATCATGGTCTCGCCGCCGCGGCCTACTGCCGCTGAAATCATTACGGGCAAAATCTTTTTGTCTTCATCAAACACTTCACGGATGGCGACCAATGCAGCCTTGGCATTGAGCGAATCAAAGATCGTCTCAACCATGAGCAGGTCAGCACCGCCGGCAATGAGCGCACGCACCTGTTGCGCATAAGCGGTTTTAACCTGATCAAATGTCACCACACGGAAGCCCGGATCATCGGCATCCGGCGAGTTTGAAAGCGACACGGTCAGCGGCCCGATTGCGCCGGCGACAAATCTTTGCCGCGAGGTCGCAGTTCCAACACGGTCGGCCCATTCACGGCATTGCCGCGCCGATTGCTCATTGATGTCCCAGGCAAGACTTCCGAGAGAGGGATCATCAATGATCTTTTGATAAAACTCTGGGTCCTTTCGTCCGCCATGCTCCCGGGGATCGTCCACAAAGAATTCGCTCTGGGCAATTGTGGTTGCGCCGAAGGTGTTTGTCTCAATAATGTCAGCCCCTGCCTCAAGGAACCGTCGATGGATATCTCCGATCATCTCCGGTTTGGTCAGCGTGAAAAGATCACCGTTGTTCAGCAGGCCTTTCGTCGCGTTCTTGAAACGCTCCCCGCGAATGTCAGCTTCCGTCATGCCATAGGTGCGGATGGTGGTTCCCATCGCTCCGTCAATGATGGCAATTCGATTTTCGAGGATCTTCTCAAGAGGATGTTGATCAGCTTTTTTCATATCTCCCTGCAACTTTAGGCGTGTGAAGCTGGCGATCACAGGCAACGCCGAAATTCTGGCGATCAGCCGTGGATAAGCCGCACGCTGACCGCTCTTATTAAATTATAACGATAGAGCGTAACTTCAGGAGTGTTTGCCAGAGACGGGTCGGGACATCGCCGCCGGCGCTGAGAACCATCTCTATGGCTGCGGACTGTATGGCGGTGGTCGTTGCAAGTGGTTTCTGGCCTGAAATCGTAACAGGGAGGGATCAGGGAAGTAACAGGATACATAACAGGGAAATATGTCACAGAACAGGTTAATTGATTGCCCGATCCAAGAAGCAGCGGGAATCCCTCGTCACATGCCACCGTTCAATTTTGATAAGTCGTCTCATGAATAGCAATCCTCAGCCTATAGAAGAATTCAGCTGAATACTGCCGAATTCGGGGTGGTAGTTGCTACCGGTGTTCGCGCATTCTCAACCTGGGGACTATTGCTCGTGCGATTTGCCCCCGCACAACCAAGGAGGACTAAATGAATCGAATAACTGTTCTGCTCTTTCTTGTTCTCGGGTCAAGCATGCTTTTGCCGGGCCAGGAGAAAAACAAAGGAGTGGAAATGACTGGCGTCATATGCGATCAGAAGTGCGTGAAACAGGATGCCGGCAAAGCTGCATGTGATCTCTCATGCACTGAACGGAGCGGCGAAGCCTTGTTCGTGGACGACCAGGGCAAAGCCACCAAGATCGCTAACCCCCAGATCTGCAAGGGAAAAATCAACAACAAGGCTACCATCCGCGGCGAAAAGATCAAAAAACAAGATGAGGAACAGATGTTTCTTCACGATGTAATCTGAGCCAATGGCGGCTAAGGTCGCCAGCTAACGGAGGGCCCTCGACGGGGCTCTCCCCTTTTTATTTCGGTCGCGACGTGCTTCAAACTCCACAATTACTTCCAATCACTCTGCCCAAAGGTTAACGCGACGATTTTCGATTTGCCTCTAGTCCCCCTCTATCCTGCATTGACTATCCTCCCCACCTAAGAGTCCCGGAATCAGTTCCAGAACTCGCCGCATGCCATCACACTTGGAAACAAAAGAATCCACGCACACCAAATCAGCAGCCGGGATATTGATACAACCTGAAAACAAGATGATCTTTACTCTTGGCGATGCTTTCTTGATCGATGCTTAAAGCATAGCGCCGTTCATCTCTGGCATTTGGTAGCCGTCGAGCCCCGTCATGTGCCGCATGATGAGCGTTTCCAGGCCCTTTTCGCTGGTGTCGGTGTTCGCTCGAAACCCAGTATTGGGCGAGACAGATACAGCTTCAACTTTGAGGAGAACAAAGTCATCAAGAAACGCATTGAGCAAAGGATCACGATGCTGAAAACCTTCAAGGATTTTCATTGCAGCTGTGATTGGTAGTTTCAAACGAAGCCGCGAGCTGTTCGTCTGGGATACAGAGACCAGCTGGATATTTCCGATCTGTACTCCGGCATAGGCTGCAACCATCGACACAAAC
>DASZMF010000872.1:0-8074 GCA_035552035.1 Candidatus Angelobacter sp. | reverse complement strand
GTAATTTCTTCGTCGCGACCAGTAAATGAAACCGGCTGGAAGCTCAGGAAGCTGATGGTCTTGGGATTATCCAGCGCGAACTGGATAATGCGTCCCACCTGCTCATTGTTAATGCCGTTGATGATCGTGGTAACCGGAACAATATCGACGCCGTTCTCATGCAGGTTTTGGATGGCGCGCAGCTTCACGTCAAACAAATTGCCAACCTGGCGATGTGAGTTCGCTGCGTTGCCAATACCGTCAAACTGCAGATAGGCATAGCGCAGACCAGCTTCAGCAGCCTGGCGGCAGAACTCAGGTGACTTCGCGAATTCTATTCCGTTCGTCGCGGCCTGCACCGAGTTGTAACCAACCTGGCGGGCGTAGCGTACTGCGTCAAGGAAGTAAGGTGAGAGCGTAGGCTCGCCACCGGAGAACTGGACTGACATCTGGCGCCGCGGCTTGATCGAAATCGCGTTGTCCAGCATGGTCTTGATTTCGTCCCATGTCAACTCATGCACAAAGCCAACCTGGTTTGCGTCCATGAAGCAGGGATCGCACATCATGTTGCAGCGGTTGGTCAGATCGATTGTGAGAACTGATCCGCGGCCGTGTTTTACCGTGCTGGTGCCGTGGTGGTGCAGCTTTTCGTCATTGTGGGCGGCAATGTCACGCCCCGGGAATACGTCTTCCAGGTGCTTAAAGAATTCCACGTCAACAGCCATCACGTCTTCAAAGTGGCCGTGGAGCGGGCAATCTTTCACCATCAGAATTTTGCCATCGCGTTCAACAATGGTGGCTTTGATCTCGCCGGCTTTTTCGTTGAGCAGAATTTCGTGCGGCAATTTGCCGTCAACAATCTGCTGGCGGATTTCCGGAACGCATTTGGGGCACAGCGAATCGGTGGAGCGAGGCCAGCCCAGCGGAGGCTTCGTCTTTTGCCACGACTTCAATATCGGCTTGTCTGACCAGTTTGGCGTAAATGACGGCCGGGGCTTAATGCTGTTGATCTTTTCAAAAACTGCCCATGTGCCGCGCGCTGCGTAGGTCAGGACTTTCTCTGCATACTTAACCGGCTTGTGCATTGATTACGCTTCTCCTTGCGCCGCCTCGGGCGCCCTCTTCCAAGCTATGAGACAGAAAACAAAACTGGATATTGAATCACTACTATATTAGCCACCCATCTCTTGATTGCTTAACAACGTTTACCTGAATGGGTGTAAATCATGGTTCAGCGGTGCCTCTCAGCATTAAACGGGGATGCCAAAATCGAGCGTAAGTCATTGGTTTTAAAGCACTATGCCTTTACCGTGCTTTACAAAACCGCCGCAGACATTGCCTCAATAAACACACCTTATCCTTGGCATTCATATTTACGATCCCTAGGCTGATTGGTGAGCTGATCGATGACCGGATCATGAACTGATCCATGAACTGATTGATGACCCGATGAATGAACTAATTTTTTTGATGCCCCGAGGGTCTTCCTTGTCCGCCGCCGCATTTGGCACCGCGCAAGACGTTTGCGCTTTCCTCTGAATGCTAAAATCTGACTTTACTCTTGGGAGCAGTGATGGAGCCTGTACGCACCGGGTTACGGCAAATCATGCAAGACCTGTTGCGCTCCCGCCCGGCCGACGAAGCCGTAATGCTGGCATGGCCCCTGGTCTGCGGCAAAGAAGTCGCCGCGCGGACCAAGGCGCTCAGCTTCCATGATGGCAATCTGATAGTAGAAGTGCAGGACATCACCTGGCGTAACCAACTTCAGTCCTTCACCAGCCGCTACATCAACGGCTATGAAGGCCTGCTGGGCAAAGTGGTGCAGAGCGTACAGTTTAGAATTAAGCCTTCAGCAGGAAGCACTCAGCCATCAGTCGAACCCGGTTCGGCCAAAACCTGAGTCGTCTTAGATTGATTTGACTGCTTTGATCTACTGAATGCTGATTTAATGAAATGTTCTTTAACTGAATGAGTTTGAAAGATTCACGTAAGCGTTAGCGCAACAATTCCGGGCTGAATGCTGATTGCTGACCACTGAGTGCTCTCAATGAACGTCACAGAAAAAGACGTCTCGTATGTCGCCGATCTGGCCAACCTGGAGCTAACTGACCAGGAGCGCCAGCGCATGCTCAAAGACCTGAACTCGATTCTCGGCCACATTGATTTGCTGAATGAACTGGACACAACCAACGTTCCGCCAATGGCGCAAGTTTCCGGCGCGTCTTCTGGCGATCAGGGTAGCCATTTGCGCGAAGACGTGTTGATCCCCTGCCTGCCGCATGCCGACGCGATGAAGAACGCCCCTGAAACGGATGGCGAGTTTTTTAAAGTGCCGCGGGTGATCGAGAAGTAAGCAATTAGCAAATGGCAATTAGCAGTTAGCTTTTTCTGTAATCTCGAGCAAAGCGAGAGATCCCTATGGCTGGCAGGAATGTTAGAAGTTTACGTGGGAAGCCCGATCAATTGTAGAAGAAGATAGGGATCCCTCGCTTGCGCTTCGGGATTTCAGAAACACTAAAAATGGACCTCAACTCCCTCACCATCGAATCCGCCCAGGCTGCCATCGCAGAGAAGCGTGTCACTGCTTCAGGTCTGGTCGAGCAGTTCTACACCAAGATCAAAGCTGATGATCCGGAGATTCAGGCCTATCTCACGCTCTCACAAGATCGCGCCTTCGCGCAGGCCAAAAGTATTGAAGATTTGTTGGCAAAAGGCACTCCGCTACCTCCGCTGGCTGGCGTGCCTTTGGGAATTAAGGATGTCATGGTCACCAAGGGCGTCCGCACCACGGCTGGTTCAAAGATTCTGGAAAACTTTATTCCGCCCTATGACTGCACCGCCGTAAAAAAGCTGGAGGCTGCAGGCGCGATTGTGCTGGGCAAGTTGAATTGTGACGAGTTTGCCATGGGCTCATCGAATGAGAATTCTGCTTACGGCCCGGTACGTAATCCACGTGACAAATCGCGCGTGCCCGGCGGCTCCAGCGGTGGCTCGGCAGCCGCGGTAGCAGCGGGAATGGCCGTGGCCACGCTCGGCTCTGATACCGGCGGCTCTATCCGTCAGCCTGCATCTTTCTGTGGTGTAGTTGGACTCATGCCGACCTACGGTCGCGTATCGCGTTACGGCCTCATCGCATTTGCCTCTTCGCTCGATCACATTGGTCCGCTCACCAAGACAGTAAAAGACGCGGCCATTCTTCTAGGCGTCATCGCCGGACACGATCCCATGGATTCAACATCTGCGAACGTGCCGGTTCCCGACTATGCCGGCGATCTCGCCAAGCCGGTAAGCGGTCTCAGGATCGGCATACCCAAAGAATATTTTGGTGAAGGCCTTGACGCTGAAGTGCGCACTGCCGTGGAAGCGGGAATCGCCAGGCTGCGCTCTGCTGGCTGCGAGATTGTTCCCTTTTCTCTGCCGCATACGGCCTATGCGATTCCCACGTACTACATCATCGCCACCGCTGAGGCCTCGGCGAATCTGGCGCGTTTTGATGGCGTGCGCTATGGCCATCGCACCAAAGGCGCGCACACTCTCTCTGATATGTACCGTAAGAGCCGCGACGAAGGCTTTGGCGCAGAGGTCAAGCGCCGCATCATGCTCGGAACCTACGCGCTCAGCTCCGGATACTACGATGCCTACTATCTAAAAGCGCAGCGCGTGCGCACGCTGCTTACCCGTGACTTTGAAGAAGCGTTCCAAAAAGTGGATGCCATCGTCACACCCACGGCACCCACGGCGGCCTTCAAAATCGGAGAAAAGTCTGACGATCCTCTATCTATGTATCTGGCCGATATCTATACAGTCACCGCTGACCTGGCCGGCATTCCGGGGATCAGCGTTCCCTGTGGCGAAACCCAGTCAGGCTTGCCCATTGGGCTGCAGATCCTGGGCAGGCATTTTGATGAAAGTACTGTCCTCAGAGTAGCCGCTGCCATTTTCTGAAACCCGAAGCGAAGCGAGGGATTCCTATCACCAGCAAGCTCCTTATTTTCACCAGAATGCCGGCTTGATCTCAATGTTGCCCTCCAGATTATTCAGCGGCTATAGGGTTCCCTCGCTTCTGCTTCGGGATTACACAAAAAACTAACCGCTCCCCTCGATTCCGGTCTAAGTTAAACGAATGGAAGTTACAGATGCAGCTGTAGTGGCGCAGGTTCTGGCCGGCGACAGGGACGCGTTTCGTGTCCTGGTTGAGCGCCATTCCCGCAGCATCTTTCGTGTGGTGTACCGCATGACCGGCAATCAGCAGGACGCAGAAGAACTAGTACAGGAAACATTTCTGCGGGCCTACAAAAGCCTGGAACGATTTGAACTGCGCGCCAACTTCAGCACATGGGTTTACCGGATCGCCGTGAACCGCACGCTGGACTTCCTGAATGCGAGAAAGACGCAGATGCAAAATCAGAATAAAGACTCATACCAGATCGTGGATAACCCAGACGCCGAAGCAGGCAACCAGATACAGTTGCCCGCGTCCTCGCCCGGGCCGGATCGACTGCTGTTGAGCGTGGAAATGAAGAGCAAGATTGCCGGCGCGCTGGGTCTGCTTACCGCTGCTGAGCGCGTGGCTTTTACCATGCGGCACATGGAAGGCCGGTCAATTGAAGAGATTAGCCAGGTGCTGGACTTGAAAGTAAGCGCGGCCAAGAACAGCGTTTTCCGAGCTGTACAAAAATTACGTCAGCAACTTGAGCCGTATGCGAGTGCCGGCAGGAGTGCCGTGAAATGAACCATCTAAGCGAAGAACAAATCATTTTGCATTATTACGGCGACGCCGAGGGCGAGCCAGAGATCGAACGCCATCTAGGAGCCTGTCCTGATTGCAAAGCTGAGTTTGCCCGAGTGCAGGCCATGCTGCAGCAGATTGAGCCGATTGAAGTCCCCGAGCCACTGGCGACATTTGAAGAAAAGACCTGGCTCAACCTGCGCGATCAATTGCCGGCAAGAGGCAGCTTTTTCAAAAGACTTTTGGGCCCACAGCAGAAATGGGCATTCGCCGGAGCCATGGCATTGCTGCTGGCAGCAGCATTTTTAGCCGGACGCTTCTGGCCGCATGTAAGCGATAAAAGTATTGCGGGGCAGCCAAACCAGCCGGCTCAGGGGAATCCGCAGCGCGTGGTTTTGGTGGCAGTGGGCGATCACCTGGAGCGCTCACAGATGCTGCTGGTTGAAATCATGAATGCTGACGGCAAAGGCTCAGTTGATTTTTCTGCTGAGCAATCCCAGGCGCGCGATCTGCTTGACAACAACCATCTTTATCGCGTGAGCGCGCAGCAGGCCGGTGATCCGCAGGTGGCGCGGCTCTTAGACCAGTTAGGCCGCGTGCTGGCAGAGGTCGCCAACGGTCCCACAGAAGTTTCTTCAGGAGATTTACAGCAAGTCCGCCACACCATCCAGTCAGAAGGCCTTCTGTTCAAGGTGCGCGTGGTGGGATCAGAGGTAAATTCAAAAATTCGCCAGCCGGAGCTATCCGGCGGCAACGGCAACCAGAGGCTATAACACTATGAATCGCAAATTATTGGTCATTCTTTTTTTTCTTGCTGGCGCAGTTTTTTCCGCGCGGTCAGCAAGCGCCGCAACGCAGGAAGTTCCAGCTGCTTCTTTTGTTGACCCGCAGGCAGCGGAGAAAGCCAACGCGCATGAAGACGAGGTCTATGCCTCCGCCAAGGACGCGCTGGATCAGGAGCAATACAACGACGCACTCAAGGGCTTTAATGAGGTGTTGAAGATTCGCGGCCGCAAAGCTGACGGCGCTCTCTACTGGAAAGCTTATACGCTGAACAAAGTTGGCAATAGGGCCCAGGCGCTGGCCATTATTGGCGAGTTGAAAAGAACATATCCAAAAAGCACCTGGCTGCGGGAAGCTGACATCGCGGAACAACAGTGGCGCGGCTCGGCAAATCCGGAAAGCATTTCCGATGAGGAACTCAAGCTTCTGGCTTTGCAAAGCATCATGAACTCCGATCCGGAAAAGGCCGTGCCAATGCTGGACAAAGTTATCGCGGGAAATTCTTCCCCCAAGGTAAAAGACAGAGCGCTCTTCGTGCTCTCGCAGAGCAACTCACCCAAAGCCCGGGAGATTCTGCTGTCGCTGGCCAAGGCCAACAATCAGCCCGACTTGCAGAAGCGCGCCATCCGCTATATGGGCACGAACGGCAGCGCCGGCAATAAGGCCGTGCTCAAGGAAATCTACAACTCGTCTACCGATCCAAGTGTGAAAAAAGCAGTGTTTGAAGGCTGGCTGATGTCTGGCGACAAGGAAGATGTGCTCGCGGCCGCGCACACAGAAAAGAACCCTGAACTACGCAAAGAAGCTATCCGTTACCTGGGCATGATGGGAGGGAGCATCGAACTGCGCCAGCTCTATAAGGAATCGGCTGACGCTGACGCTAAAGAGAATCTGCTGCAGGCCATGGGCATCGCGGGTGATACGCAGGGGTTAGCCGAAGCGGCCACATCAGAGAAAGATCCTCGCGTTCGCGTCCGTGCGATTCGAGACATGGGCATATTTGGCGGTACGGCTGAGACGGTCAATACGCTGCTGACCATCTATAAGGCAAACGCCGATATCGAAACAAAAAAAGCTGTCGCAGAAGCTTTATTCATCCATGGCTCAGGCAAAGAGCTGGTCACGCTGGCGCGGAGCGAAACCAATCCGCAGATGAAGCGCGAGCTGATCCAGAAAATGTCTCTGCTGAACTCGCCGGAAATTACGGAATACATGATGGAAATTTTGAATAAATAAGGAGGCCGCCATGAGAGTTTTACTGAGATATGCCAGTGTGATTTTACTGATATTGGTTGCTTCGATTGCGGTAGCGCAAAAGCCCAACGTTACCAACGCCAAGCTGCAGGAGCTTTCAGCCTCTGCCGGACTCAAGGCGACGCTCGATGGCCTGGTACAGAAGCAGGCCGCTCCGCTCTGGATCGGCTACAAGATTCCTACACAGGCGAAAGAGCGCACCATGTGCTGCTTTGAGTCATGGAGCAATGATGATGCAGCCCACAATCAATGCTGCATGGGCTGCAAGATGGAATCAGGAAACGGCGGTTCGTTCAGCGGAACCGTATCCGGGTGCACTTCACCGGAACCTTTACCTTATGCCTTTATTTTTTTTCGCGCCGAAGGAAAGCAGATCACCAAGCTGCGTGTTTACAGCGCCAACTGTGCGCTGGACTTTGCCGGCCTTCCGCTCTACTGGCTGGAAGACGTGAAGCCGGAGCAGAGCGTGGAATTGCTTGCCGGCATGGCTTTGATTGAAAATGCGGAACCAAATCACAAGAGGGATACGTCCGGCCAGGCAGTGATGGCCATTGCACTGCATGACACGCCTGCGGCCGATGCCGCACTGGAAAAGCTGGTCCAGCCGAACCAGCCTGTGGCATTGCGCGAGGATGTCGCCTTCTGGCTGGGCGTGGAGCGCGGTAAAAAGGGCCTGGAGCTGCTGCGCAAATACGTCAAAGAAGATCCGAGTGACCGTGTGCGCGAAAAAGGTACGTTCGCTTTTTCACAAAGCAAAGATCCTGATGCCATGAAAGAGCTGATCGATATGGCGCGCCATGACCAGAGTCCCCGTGTCCGCAGCCAGGCAATTTTCTGGATGGCGCAGATTGGCAGCAAGAAAGAAGCAGCCCAGATTACTGAAGCCATTGAGAATGATCCGGACACGGAAGTGAAGAAGAAAGCAGTCTTCGCGCTAAGCCAGATGCATGACGCCGATGCGGTGCCTCGACTGATTGCCGTGGCCAAGACCAACAAGAATCCAGTGGTGAAGAAACAGGCCATTTTCTGGCTGGGACAGACCAACGATCCGCGGGCTCTGGATTTTCTGGAAGAGATTCTGACGAAGTAAAGACTTTAACCACAAAGGACACGAAGGAACACAAAGGGGCTTTGCCAGAAAGAACCTGGTTTACCTTCGTGTTCCTTTGTGTCCTTTGTGGTTGAGCTTTTAAAGAATTACCGTGGCACAAAAGCCCGCGTCAGGTAGTCGGTCAAACTCATGGTGATCATAATCATGAGCCAGAAAAAGCCAGCGGCAATGGTGATTTTGGTGAGCTTGCTGCTATAGCGCACATGCATAAAAAAGAG
>DASZMF010000871.1:0-7179 GCA_035552035.1 Candidatus Angelobacter sp. | reverse complement strand
GTAAGAATCTCAAAAGGATTGTGAACATTCGCGCCGGTAATCCCATTGACCACACCCGCCATGGTGCCAAGAATCATCCGGGGGACAGGCGTGGTTCCACCCAACGCAAAAAGCATGGTGAACCAGAAACCGAAGAAGAGCGGACGCAGTCGCGTTTCTTTTAAGCCTTTATAGAAAATAAAAGGCAGAGCAATCAGCATGGCTCCCCAGGGAACCACAATGTAATTCACCGCCAGCCAGCCTTGCGAAAAGAAGTTTTCGCGGCTGCCGTGCGGAATGGGCATCTGCTTGATGGGGTTTGCCTTGAGCGCCAGCCAGTAAGGCAGCAGCACGATGAAGACACCGACTATCGACAGCGCGGCATAGATAGCCGAACGCGAAAGCACTCCGGCGGTGGTGGCATCTGCGTCATCGCGTTTGCGATCCATGAGTGCGATAACGACTACAGGAATGGTGAAGATGACGCTGGCAAATATCAATGTAACGTGATGGGCTGAGGCAGCAGCCAGGGTAAGAGCCAAAGTCTTGGCCAGAGCCATGAGCCTGCCTTCGCGCGCCCATTCATAGAAGTAAGCCAGCGCAATCAGGTAAAGCGGCGCCGCCCATGTGGTGGAAAGCTGTCCATCCACATAAACCAGAGAAGCCAGAGAGCCCAGCAGCACACTGCCGATGGCGGCATAGCTGGCCGCACGTTCACCCACCCAGATGCGGGAGTATTTATACACGCCGATGGGGAGCAGCATGATCGCAATCAGTTGGACAAAAATATAAGCCAGATTGAGACCCATGACATGTGAGAAGAGCGCCATCCATTGCTGCTCCATGGGCGGATAGGTGGTTTGTGAGAATCCGGTAAACCACTTCTCATTCCAGGGATTGAACCAGTGTTGTGCGTAATGCGCCGCAAAAAACTTATGGAAGTCCGCGTCGTAAGAGTCATTGGTAATCTGCATCAGCAGGAGCGGACCGTGCACCAGTAGCGTCAGCAACAACACCCAGCTCAATGGGATCGCCCGGCTGGGCGCAGAAATCTGCCTGCCTGTGGCGATGGATGGGGAACTCATGAAAAACCTCCGTGAATGCGAACTGAGACGAGTACCAAGATTTCTGGACCAGCGAGTAGTTCAAAGCCTTCTAATGGGATGCCGCTACCCAAAGCAGCAGTTCTGCTCCAGCAAGTGACTTCGATTCCAAAAGTGACGGTGGGGTTTCCCAAGTGGTATCCGGATTCTCACTTTGATGCGATTTTCGGCTACTTTCAGAGTCAAAGGAATCCCTTAGCCGGAAAACGGCATCTGGAAACAACATGAGAACAGAGCTGCTGCCGCGTTGTGGGCGCTGCTTTCGCTAAATCCAAATAGCGCCGTGGAAAACCTGGTCCACGTGTTCCCTCTGCAATAAATGACAACGGTGGTCCCGTGAAGAAGAATCTTATACGTCTTGCGCTGTTCTGCTCCCTGTCTCTGGCCGCAACCGGCTGGGCACAGACTTTTGACCTGAACAGCAAACCGCAAGACCAGAAACCCCAGAAAAAGCAGAATAATGCCAAAAAACAGCCGGGTAGCCGACCGGCCGCTTCAGGAGGCTCAGGCGCACCATGTGGAGTATCCGGCAGTGGCTGGGGCGGAAGCATTGAAGCCGGACGCTACGCACGCGCCGCAGAAACCGCGCTGAAGAATGGAAACCCTTCTGGCGCCACCGGTTACGCAGAACATTTGACCCAGGCCGCGCCCAGCGATGCATGCAACTGGTTCCTGCTGGGCTATACCGCGCGTCTGGCTGGCAGATCGCAGGTTTCATTGGATGCTTACCAGGAAGGCCTGAAGCGCGCGCCTAATTCCGTGGAAGGTCTCTCTGGCATGGCGCAGACCTACATCCGCATGGGCAAAGCCGACGAAGCCAAGAAGCTGCTGCTGCAGGTGATTGCTGCGAACCCTCGTCGGGCAACTGACTTGGCTATGGCGGGCGAGCTGTTTATGCAATCCGGCGATCTGCCGCGCGCAGAAGGCTTGCTGGAACGCTCTGAAAACATTCAGCCTACGTCCCACGCCGAACTTCTGCTGGCCATTACCTACATGAAGCAGAAGCATACGGACAAAGCCAAGCAGCTATTGGACCGGGCGATGAAGCGCAGCCCGAAGAACACTGAAATTTTCCGTGCTGTGGCCCAGTACTATCGCGAAGCCCATGATTACAAAGCTGCAATCGATATTTTGAAAAAAGCGCCAGTCAAGAACGCTGACGTGATGTCCGAGCTGGGATACACCTACGAACTGGCCGGCATGAAGAAAGAGTCGGCAGAGAATTATGAGAAGGCTGCTGCCATGGCGCCTAAGTCTGTCAACGTGCAGCTGGCGGCCGCGCAGGCAGAGTTGCGGGTCGGCGATCTGGACAAGACGCGCACTTACCTGACGCGCGCGCAACAACTGGATCCCAACTACTATCGCCTGTTTGCCATTCGCGCCGACCTGGCCAAGATTGAGCGCCGTGACACTGACGCTGTAAAAGATTATCTGGCGGCTCTGGCAGCAATGCCGGAAGCTCCGGCTGAGGGAATTCTTTATCCCACGCAGCTGCGGCTGAACCTGATTGACACTTATCGCAACCTGGACGATGAAGCTGCCATCAACCAACAGCTGGCCATCGCAAAGCAGGAGCTGGCCAAGATACAGGTGGAAGGTCCGCAGCAGGTGGAATATTTGCGGCTGCGCGCGGCCATTAAAGGCCTGGCCAATGACGTGGCCGGCGCTGAAGCTGACTTGAAGCAGGCTTTGCAGCTTGACCCTGAGAATGACAACGTAACGCTGCAATACGGCAGCCTGCTCTGGAAAGCCGGACGCAAATCAGAAGCGCGGACGATGTATCTGGCGCTGTTGAAACGTGACGACAAGAACCGCTACGCGCTGGAAGCGCTGGGCTATCTCTCTCGCGATGAAGGCGACAACAAAGCCGCCGAGGTTTTTTTCAATCGCATGGCCGCTGCGTATCCGGGTGATTACGTTCCATACATGGCGCTGGGTGATCTCTACACCGCGACCAAGGAATATCCCAAGGCGCAGGCGAGCTATGAGAAAGCGCACAAGCTTGCTCCCACAAATTCACAGATCATCGCCAGCGGATCCAACGCAGCCATTGAAGCCGGCAAAGTTGACCTGGCAGGCGAGTGGATTGCGCGCGCTACCGGGACGATGAAGAACGATCCGCGGGTGATGCGCGAGACTGAGCGTTTTCTGTTCTTGAAGGGCAGATACGCGGAGTCTGCGCGGCTGGGTGAAGTGGCGATCACGAAGCTGCCGCATGACCGCGACGCCGCCGTTTACCTGGGTTATGACTTGTACAACCTGGGCCGCTATGACGAAGTGCTATCACTGGTAAGCCGTTATGAAAGCATCCTGCCCAAAGAGCCGAACTTCCCGTTGCTGGCTGGGCACGTGCACCGGCAGAACCAGCTGCTGCAGCAGTCTATTGACGATTTCTCACGCGCGCTGCTAAAAGATCCCAAGATGTTTGAAGCGCTGGTGAACCGTGGGTACGTTCGCAATGACATGCAGGACGCACAAGAGGCGATTAACGATTTTGAGCCGGCGCTCAAGATGAATCCAGATAGCGGCATTGCTCATCTGGGTCTGGCTTATTCTTATCTGCAGCTGCACCGTTCGCGCGAAGCACTGGAAGAAACCAATAAAGCCGAAAAACTTCTGGGCGAGCTGGGCGCAACCCACATGGCACGCGCCACGGCATACCGGCAGATGCGCATTCTGGATAAAGCCGTGGCGGAATATCGCGTGGCGCTCAAGTATTCGCCGGACGATTTGAAATTGCATCTGGCACTGGCTGACGCGCTATACCACGCACGGCACTATGGCCAGTCGATCAACGAGCTTGAAGTTGCATTGAAGCTTTCGCCGGATGATCCGTTGATCTATGCGAACCTGGCTTCAGCGCATGCCGAGTTGGGCCACAGAGCAGAGACATTTAAATACATTCAGCTGGCCGAGCAGGAGGCGGTTGATCAATCGGCAATTCTGCTGGCTACCGGTGACGCACTGTTGACTCTGGGCGACCGCTCAGCTGCCATGGAGCGCTTTACCCGCGCACTGGACGCACCAGACGCCAACCGAGTGGATGTACGCATTGAGTTTGCCAAGCTGTTTGTCCGCCAGGGTAAATATACTGACGCCAAGCAGGAAGTAGCGCTGGCATTTGCTGAGTCGCGCATTGGCGAGGCTTCTCCAGTCACGGCAGACAATCTTGTGGAAGCCGCCAACATTTTTCTGGCCGCGCATGACTTTGATCTGGCTGAGCGCTATTTCGTAAAAGCCAAGGACCTGGGCGCGTCCGACGACACGGTTGCCATCGGCCTGGCTGATACATATATCGCGCAGGGCTATGACCGCAAGGCCGAGCAGGAACTGGCTGCTCTGGGCAAATCCGTTGACTATCAAGATAGCTACGATTATCAGCTGGCCTGGGCCAACATCTATACGCAGCGGCATGACAATCCAAGTGCAGTGACGGCGTTTGCCCGCGCCAACCAGCTTGCGGCGGATGATCCAACGGCGGAGCGTGGCTTGCTGCAGGTGGCGGGCGAAGAAGGCACGCCGCTGCCGTTCCAGCCGAAGCTGAGCATACAGAGTGAAGTGGCTACGGGCGCGATTTTTGAAGATTCCACTCTCTATGAGATGGACAACAAGTTCTTTGGCGCGCCGGTACCGCCGCGCTATTCGCAAGAAACAGACATTGGCAGCACGTTCCGTTACCATTGGGATAAATTCCCGCTGCCCATTAACGGATACGTGGGCGAACGCAACTATCGCGGCACGGTGTCCATCCCCAGCGAGACATTGATTGTAAAACGCGACACGTATGACACGGTTTTCAACGTGGGAACAACGCCGGTCCTGCGGCTGGGCAATGCGCACATTGTGCTGAACCCCGGAATTGAATTTACGATCCGGCGGGACAATCTTTCACCGATACAGATGAACCAGCAGCTCTTCCGCCAGTTCCTGTATCTGAACAGCTCGCCATTTTTTAACTGGTTCACCATACGCGGAAGCGCGATTCATGAATCTGGTCCGTTCCAGTTGCAAGACCTGCACTCACGCGACCTGGGTGCGACGGTTGAATTTGAAGTGGGCCGTCCGTGGGGCAGCAACTTTCTGGTCACTGGTTATTCCGTGCGCGATCTGCTGTTCCGTCCGCTGATCCGCGAATTCTTTACCACTGACACATGGGTGGGCGTGGAGCACAAGTTTGGGCAGAAGCTGGCCGTTACCGGATTGGCGAAATATATCCGCTCATGGCGCGTGCAGGACCTGGAATTTGCCACCGCGCAGGTGTTGATTCCCGGCGCGCGCGTGGAGTACAAGGCCAACGAACGCTGGTCATTCGATGGATCGATGGACCTCTCACGCGGCGAAGGCTTCCACCTGTATGACAACATCCAAAGCGGATTTCTCATCTCTTACGTAAAGCCCCTGCGCCGCAACGTGAATGACGTAAATGGATCGATGAATGTTGATTATCCGTTGCGCTTTTCAGCAGGCATACAGCAGCAGTCGTTTTATAGCTTTACCGGCGCGGCCGGAAGCACATCATCGTTTCGTCCGGTTGTAAGAATTTCTATTTTCTAATTTTTAGATTTCAGGGCCTAAATGAAAATTTGTTTTGTCAGCGGGTTTCCTCCAAGCAAAGCGGTGCTGAACGAATACGGATTCCACGTGGCCAGAGAGCTGCAGGCGGACCCGCTGATCAGCTTGACCATTCTCTCGGACGAATATGCAGGCACGGAAGCCGAGCTTCCGGAGTTTGAAGTCCATCGCTGCTGGAAAGAAAACCGCCTGAGCAATCACACAAGGTTGCTGAAGGCCATCCGGGAGTGTAAGCCGGACGTGGTGTGGTTCAACCTTATCTTCTCAAGCTTTGGCAACAAGGAAAATCCGCTCGCCGCTTTCTCTGGACTCACTTTGCCCGCGATGACGCGCATGGCCGGTTATTACACGCACGTTACCCTGCACCACCTGATGGACCACATTGATCTGCATGATGCGGGCGTGCGCCACAAAACGCTGTTCAAGATTGCCGGCAATATTGCCACGCGCATGCTGCTGATGGCCAACTCTGTTTCCGTGCTTCTGCCGGCGTATCGGCGCACGTTGACGGAGAAGTACCGCGGCGAGCACATACACTATCGCGCACATGGAATTCTCTCCGCGCGGCCGGAGTATCCTGACTTTTCCCGGCGCGGCAATCCTGATCACCGCATTCTGGCGTTTGGAAAATGGGGCACATACAAACGCTGCGAAATGCTGATTGAAGCCTTTGAAGAGAAAGTTGCGCCGGCTTTCCCGCGCGCGAAACTGGTGATTGCCGGCACCAACAACAGCAATTCTCCTGGTTACATTGAAGGCCTCAGCGCGAAATATGGCAGCCATCCGAATATTGAATTCAAAGGCTACGTGGATGAACACGATATTCCCGAGATGTTCGGCACTTCTTCTTTCATGGTAATGCCTTACACCTCTGCCACTGGCGCCAGCGGCGTGGCGAACCTTGCTGCGGCTTACGGCGTGCCGATTATCTGCTCGGACATTCCTGACTTCCGCGAGATGGGCGACAGCGGCGGCCTGGCGATTAAGTTTTATCCCGTCGGCGACAAAGCCGCGCTGGCCAACAATATGCTTCAGCTTTTGCGCAATGAGACGGAGCAACATGACATGGCTGAACAGAATTTTTCTGCCGCGCTGCGCATGACCATGCCGCAGATTATCCGGCAGTATGTGCGCGCATTTGATCGTCATCAGCGGGCTCGTGCGCTGGAAGCAGTGTCGCGCTTCCGGCGGATTCCGTCATGGGTGCCTTCGCGCTCTGCGATTTTCCGGGCTTCGCGCTGGGGCAGCTGGATTTAAAGTTAGCCTTTGGCTATTAGCCATTAGCTTTTAGCTCAACTCGCAGCTGACCTTCAATAGTCTGCTGCCATACATTGCGTTGGCGAAATAATTTTTTTGCGGAAATTTATTTCGGCACTGCTTCTGGTTTTCTGGGCGCGGCTTGCCGCTGTAACGCTGGAGAAGAGCGCCAGAACTCAGGATCATCCACAATCCACTCACCTGCGGGATTACTCATCGCCGGGCTGACTGAAAACACCCATGTCTCAGAACTCTGGACGGCGAGCCG